>NZ_BOQB01000273.1 GCF_018332475.1 Bacillus sanguinis
AAATGCTAAATAAAATAATTTTAATTACTGGTGGTACAGGTTCGTGGGGACATGAACTTATAAAACAACTATTAGAAAAATCACCGGAAGAAATTAGAGTTTTTTCAAGAAATGAAACGGTTCAGTTTGAAATGCAGCAACAGTTTATAAATGATGATAGATTAAAATTTATTATTGGAGATATTCGTGATAAAGATCAACTAGCCTATGCTTGCCAAGGTGTCCATTATGTATTCCATCTTGCAGCTTTAAAACATGTTCCAGTATGTGAGTATTATCCTTATGAAGCTATAAAAACCAATATACATGGTACGCAAAATGTAATTGAAGCATCTATACAGATGCAAGTTGAGAAAGTTATATATGTTTCAACGGATAAAGCTGCTGATCCATCAAATACGTATGGGATGACAAAAGCAATTGGTGAGAAGTTAATGGTTCATGCGAATATGCAAACGAAGAAAACAAAATTCATTTGTGTTCGTGGTGGAAATGTTTTGGGGACGAGCGGAAGTGTGATACCACTTTTTAAAAAACAAATTAAAAAATCTTCACAAGTAGGGATTACCGATGCAAATATGACTAGATTTTTCTTAACGATTGAAGATGCTGTTGGATTGTTATTTAAAGCCGTATATCAAGGTAGAGGTGGGGAAATCTTTGTTATGAAAATGCCGGCATGTAAAATAACAGATTTAGCAGAAGTGTTAATTGAAGATTCGAAAAAGGAAAACGTGAAGGTAAAAGAAGTAGGGATAAGACCGGGTGAAAAATTAAGTGAAATGCTTTTATCTGAGGTAGAGAGTAAAACAAGTATAATTTTTGATCAAAATTATTTTGTGGTACTACCGACTATTCCTATAGAAGGACTGCAAGAATATTATGCTAGCTATCCGCTTGTGGATGTGAAGAGTTTTAGTTCTCAACAAGACTTACTTGCAAAACACGAGGTGAAACAAATGTTATTAAAAGGAGGGTTTTTACGATGAAAAAAAATGCGAGTCTTTTAATAACTGGTGCAAATGGTTTCACAGGACGCCATGCTTGCCAATATTTTTTAGAGCAGGGCTTTCATGTAATTCCTATGTTTCAAAATCGTGCAAATAGAGAAATGATTAGGGATGGTATTACTTGTAATTTAACTAATAAGAGCGAAGTAATGAAGGTAATGAAACAAATAAAGCCAGATTATGTATTGCATTTAGCAGGAAGGAATTCGGTCATAGAGTCTTGGACAGCTGCTCTTGAATATGTAGAGATTAATGTAATAGGGACATTATATTTATTAGAAGCAATTAAGCAAGAATCACCTCATTGTAGAACATTAATTATAGGATCTGCTTTGCAAGCAGATAGTATGAACAACATAAAAATGTCAAATCCATATAGTTTAAGTAAAACGATGCAAGTCACTATTGCAGAGGCGTGGAGTGAATTAATGAATTCAAATATTATTATTGCAAAGCCCTCGAATTTAATTGGTCCAGGAGCATCGAATGGTATCTGTTCGATTCTCGCAAAAAAAATAATAGATATAGAATCAGGTAGAAGTAAAGCAGTTATTGAAGTAAACAGTTTAAAAAATAGTAGGGATTTTCTAGATGTACGTGATGCGGTTAAAGCGTATCATGTGTTATTACGAGATGGGATAAATGGAAAACAATATAATGTCGGGTCAGGAGTGAAACGATCTTTATTAGATGTACTAGAACAATATAAGGAATTAACAAGACTGAATTTTTTTATAGATGAAACAGAGAAAAGTGGAAGTGAATCAAATGAGAGTTTAGTAATAGAGGAAATAAGAAGGTTAGGGTGGATCCCAGAAATTCAATTTCATCAATCATTAAAAGATGTACTTGAGTATGTAAAGTATAGTGACATTTACATTCAATGAAAAATAAAAAAGGTGTAAGAAATATATGAATGGTTATGAAGTAATAGTTAATCAAAATACGCTATTTCTTTCAATTGTTGATACGCTGGACTGGAGAGATGAAGAAGCGCATGTTTTGCGTCTTTATGAGGCAATAAATATCGAGCGTATGTAGAAGAAAAAAAGGTAAATCAAATCAAGTCAGCATTAGAGACGGAAACTAGGTATGTGATTCAAGTCTTTGCTCAATATGAGTGTAGTGAGTATGGAAATGATTTTTATGAACTCATCAAAGATTTTTTACAAGATATAGAGGTGGAGTTAAAGATTTATATAAAAAATAATAAGTTTATTTACATTTAAAAGGTTAATATAAAGCTAAATTTTTAATAATAAAGGTGGATATAAGTTATGAGCAAAACGATTCTTTTTACTGGGGGCGGTACAGCCGGACACGTTATGATTAATATTGTATTAATTCCTAAATTTTTAGAACAAGGATGGAGAGTCGAATATATCGGATCCAAAAATGGGATTGAAAAATCATTAGTTCAAAATGTTAAATACAATAGTGTTTCAACGGGGAAGCTTAGGAGATATTGGGATTGGGAGAACTTTAAAGATCCTTTTAAAATTATATACGGTTGTTTACAAAGTTATAAATTAATTAAGAAAGCAAGGCCTAACGTTATCTTTTCAGCAGGAGGATTTGTTTCAGTTCCTGTAGCTATAGGGGCATGGTTAAATCGTGTGCCTATAATTATACGTGAACCAGATAGCACATTAGGACTTGCCAATAAAATAGCATTACCTTTTGCTAAAAAGCTATGCACAACATTTCCTCAGACAGGAGAAAATGTAAGTAATAAGAAGAAGGTTTATGTAGGACCAATTGTAAGGGAAGAAATTGAGAGGGGGAACGTATTACGAGGAAAAAGCTATTGTAAATTTCAGCAAGATAAACCAGTATTGTTAATTATGGGTGGAAGTCAAGGTGCTAAGTGGATAAATGATATGGTAAGGAAAAGTTTGGAAACATTACTGTTAAATTTTAATATTGTTCATATGTGCGGTAAAGGGAAGGTAGATTCATCTATTGGCATGGAAGGTTATATGCAATTTGAATATATAGGGGATGAGTTGCCGCATATACTAAATATGGCGAGTGTTGTAGTTTCTAGAGCGGGTTCTACTGCTATTTCTGAATTGCTATTTTTGAAGAAACCGATGTTGCTTATCCCGTTAACTAACAGTTCCAGTAGGGGAGATCAAGTTTTAAATGCTGAATATTTTTCTCGGCAAGGATATGCGGAAGTTATACTCCAAGATAGAATAAGTACGAATGTATTCATACATGCAGTAAATAAGTTGTATACAAACAAGGAGAGATATATTCAAAACATGAATGGATATAAGAAAACAAATGATGAGGGGATTCATCATTTAATAGATATAATAAATGAAGTAGTGAAGTAATAGAAATTTAAATAAAAAAACAAAAGGAAAGAAGGTATCTTCTTTCCTTTTTACTATAGTTGTTCAAATTCATTATTACTTATCCCGATTAGCTATATACTATGGGTGAATACCGATTTCTAATAGCTCAGTAAATGCATCAGTATGGATAGGTTTGCTGTAATAGTAACCTTGAATAAATTTACATTTATTTTTTTGAAGGAAATGCACGTGTTCCTTCGTTTCTACCCCTTCAGCAATGACAGACATTTCTAATGTATGTGCCAATGTGATAATCGTTTTAATAATTTCCATTCCATCTTCACACGTTTCAGACATTGTAATAAACTCTCTTGGGATTTTTAACGTGTCGATTGGATATAAAGGTAAATACGCTAGTGATGAATAACCTGTACCAAAGTCATCGATTGAAATGTGAACGCCTAAACTCTTTAGTGTACGCAGTTTTATCAATGTTTCTCGCTCATCCATCATTGCAATTCGTTCTGTTAATTCAAGATCAAGAGAACTTGCTGGTAAACCTGTATTTGTTAATGTAGCAGAAATAGACTTTACAAAATCTTCTTGTTCAAATTCTTTAGCAGATAAATTTACACCTATTTTCAAATGTGAATATCCGAGTGTGTGCCAACGTTTCATTTGTTCACAAGCTTGCTGCAATGTCCACTTTCCTATTGGAATGATTTGTAGTGTTTCTTCTGCAATCGGAATAAACTCGTATGGAGAAATAATGCCTAATTCAGGATGATTCCACCGGATTAAAGCTTCAGCACCGATAATTTTGTTAGATTCGGTATCAACTTGAGGTTGATATAAAAGGAACAATTCTTCATTTTGAATTGCATTTGGTAAATCTTTTTCTAATCGTAATCGTCTTTCAATTTTTTTAGCAATTATATCATCATAAATAGAGACAGAGTTAAGTTCTTTTGCTTTCGCATCATACATTGCAACATTAGCGTTTTTCAGAAGTGTAGCGGTATCGATTCCAGAATGTGGATAAATAGCGATGCCAATACTTAGTGATAAAGTTAATGTATGTTCATGTATGATAAACGGTTTTTCCATGCATTCAAATAACTGATTGCATAACTTGAATAAGGAATCTTCGTCATTATAGTTTTCAATTAAGATTGTAAATTCATCGCCACCGATTCTTGACAGATGAGTATGTGATGGAAGACATGATTGGAATCGCTTTGCTATTTCTTCTAATATGTGATCTCCTGCCGAATGTCCAAGTGTATCGTTAATTGCTTTAAAGCGATCTAAGTCTAAATATAATAATGCAAACTCGCTTTCTGTCGTTTTAGCATTTTTTATAATTCTTTTTAATTTCTTATGGAAAAAGGCACGGTTCCCAATTTTCGTTACAGTATCATGGAATGCTAAATATTTTATTTCTTCTTGCTGTTTTTTTAGTGCAGTAATATCTTTCACCATAATATAGCTTCCGGAAATTTGCCCGTCTATCATAATAGGTACGATGGTAACGTATAAAAAATAAGTAAAGCCATCTTTATATTGAGAACGTAGTTGTAAGGATGCCGATTTTTGTTGTTTCACTTTTTCTAATGCAGATGCTAGTTTATATTTGTCTTCATCTAAAATAATCGAAAAACAAGTTTCCCCGAGTAACTCATCCGTTGGTGCTCCAAGTAGTATACTTCCAGCTTTATTTCCATTTAAGAATACTCCATTTAAATCAATTGTAAAAATAGGATCAGGGTGATATTCATATAATGATTTGAATTTTTGCTGTTTTTGAGATAGAGCCTCTGATTTATAAACTAAATCAGAAGTTCGTAAAGTAACTTTTTCTTCTAGTTGAGCATTAAATGCCTGTAAACGTTTGGTTAGGGAATTATTTTGTATACGTACAATAGAATGACGAATGAGTACGAAAATGAAAGTAATACAATTCCCTGTAATGAGAGTTGAAGATGCTGTTTGTTCTTTTAATGTAAACCCGATTAGTATTGCAACAGCAAGATAGGGAAATACAACTAAAGCCTTTTTTCCTATTACAGGGTTTACAATGAAATAATTTTTATGACTATTGCGATCTTCTGAAATAGATCCAGCTATTGCAATAAGCAATATAGGTATTCTATATAAAAGACGTAATAATGTTATCGTTTCAGTTGATAAATGGTTATTTAAGTAAAAATAAATATAGTTAAAAGTTGCAGAACTTATTAATACAAAAATAAAGATATAAATTTTCCGTTTAGAATTAAAAATTGTTGGACGGAAAAAGAGACTAACACCTAGTAGAAGGAATAATAAATCTGCAATTGGATATAGAAATGAAAGAAAAACATCTCCTAGTGAAAGAGAGAATATATTTAAATTTGGTTGATTAAATAAATACCACTCTAATGTGAATATGGAAGTAAGTACTATGCATATATCACAAATAAAGAATGCTTTTTCCCATTTATCGCATTCTTTTAAGATTTTATAGCAGAAAGCGATAAGACAGAAGAGTAGAAAAAGCATGTAAAATACATCAGAAATAGTAAAACGATGTATTGGAATTTCGAAGAAGCTATCTTGATATGTATATACTATTTTTCCTAATAAAAAACTACCAATTGCTATCGTAATACATATCCAAAACAGATTTGAACTGACTTTTTTAGAATATATAGAGTAAATGAGTGATACAAATGTAATGGCTTCAACAATAAGTGAAGCGAAGCGTACATCTGAATTTGAAAAATGAGAGGGGAACAGATAGAAAAACATAAAATAGATTGAATAACATATTAA
>NZ_BOQB01000274.1 GCF_018332475.1 Bacillus sanguinis
TATCTATTTCCATTGTAATTTAATTGAATAATGAATCTTCTTTCGTCCTGTGTAACTTTATTAAACTATCCTTGCACCAAAGTGCTTTGAATCGAAAAATCAAAATAAACGCCATCCTTTTTGTATATTTCTACAAAAAGAATAACGCTTTTTTATTATATTGATACAAATTTATTTTAGCTTGATAGCAATACCAAAAGTTCCGACGGAAAAAATTTGAAAATTAATGCCTCTTCAATTCCAAGCTATCCACATAAAATTAGCTTTTTACTATATCAACCGCACTATCCCACATACCATTAAAGAAAGATCCGATGTTACGCATAAAACGTGTAAACCAATTCGCTTGTTCTACATCAGATTTTGTTACAAGGTCTACTTGTAATGATTTACCTAATAAAAACCCAGGATCTGTACTATCTTTAGGCGAGATAATCATTTTACTAATTGTTACACCTTTTTTAATAGGTGCTTCTTGTTCTTCATTCAATACTTTAAATTCTTTTTTATATACGTCTTTGTTGCTCTTTCGTATTGGAAGTGAAACCACTTGCTTCGTTTGAACAACTACATCTTTGTCTTTTGCATTTGCTACTCGCACTGTTTCATACCCGTTTACTACTGAATCTTTTCCGTAAACTTTCTTCATTTCAAAATTCGCAAACCCATAATCATATAATTTCTTCGTTTCATCAAAACGTGCTGTATGGGAGTTTGCTTTTATCACTACAGATATTAGACGCATACCGTTTCTTTCTACTGTACCAGTGAAGCAATCACCAGCTTCTGGAGTAGTTCCTGTTTTCAACCCATCTACACCTTCGTATTGCTTAATTAAACCTTTTAACATCATGTTAAAATTCACCATATCAATTGGATACTTGCCACCCTTTTGGAATGTTTTTTTGGGGATTTTTGCTGTATCTAATATTTTTGGGAAATCTTGAATAAGACGTTGTGCTAAAATCGCACAATCTCTTGCGGACATTTTATTTTTCTCATCTGAAGTTGTCCCTTCTGGATGATGTCCTTTTAAATCATAATTTGTTAAACCTGTAGAGTTTACAAATTTGTAATTTTTCATTCCAAACTCTTTTGACTTATCATTCATCATTTTCACGAAATCGGCTTCTTTTCCAGCAATTTCTTCAACTAAAGCAATTGTTGCACCGTTTGCAGAGTAAATTGCCATTGCCTCATATAACTCTTTTACTGTATAAGAGCCACCATTTTCTAATGGAACGTTTGATAATGAGCGATCTTGTGAAATCTTATATGCATATTCAGAAATTTTAACTTTTTGATCCCATGTAAGTTTTCCTTTATCCACCGCTTCATGAACTAAATATTCACTCATCATTTTTGTCATACTAGCAATTGCTAGTGATTCATCTGCATTTTTTTCATATAAAATTTTTCCGGAATTTGCTTCTACTAAAATTGCAGATCCTGCTTCTACGTCTAAAACAGGGACTGTTTCCGCTGATGCACTCCCAGATGTAACAACTATGCTACAAAATAGTGTAAGCACTGTTACTATTACAATAATTTTTTTGTAAAACATACCTTTCAATTCTCTTACCTCCCATATCTTTGAACTCAAAAAACGTTATTCTAGCATAATCACTATAAAAATAGACAATTTAATCAAATTCTTTATACATATAAGATGTTGGGATCACTTTCATATAGACCATTCCATCCTTTTAGGCGCACTGATACGTAGTATCCCCCACACATCCCTATTTTTAATACCCTTGTATTATTAAAAATGATCCGTAATTTCATATTTTTTAGGATTACAATGAATAGACAATCTAAAGAATACGTTTGTTCCACATTTACAAAAAAATAAAACCAGTGCGTCCCGATTAGATATCAAGCCACACTGGTTTTATTAGCTATCAAAGATTTTAATTATTTAATTCAGATATTTACAATACTCATACCAGAAATGAATTTTCCTTAGTCTAGACTATTAATTTTTTATTATAAAAAAACTACATCCTGTATAGAATGTAGTTTTTTCACAGTTTTATTTATTTTTTACTTCCTTTTTATAAAAATCATATAATAATTTAATAGATGAACTAGATAATATAGGCATTGCCTTCTCAACTAATTCTCTTTCCCAATCAAACCAACGCATTTCCATTAGCATATTTATTTCAGCATCAGTGAACCGTTTCTTTATTTCTTTAGCGGGATTTCCACCAACTATTGTATACGGCGGAACATCTTTACTTACGACAGATCCTGCTGCAACGATTGCACCTTCACCGATTGTAACGCTAGGCATTATTATAGCATTCATTCCAATCCAAGCATCACTTTTAATGACTGTATCACCCTTCGGTTCATATGAGTGTTCAATTTGCTCAGCGAATGGATAGACTGTAATCCATTCTGAGTGATGATTATGATTACCACCCATTAAAATGACTACTCCACTGGCAATACAAACATAATTCCCAATAATGAGTTTATCAAGATGCCATCCCATTTGTTCAATTGGATTAAAAAGTGCTCGGGACTTAGCATCCCCCCACAAATACCTTACACAGCCATCTTCAAAATTTTGATAACCATAATACCCTGAGTAATAGGAGTACTCTCCTACCTCAATGAGTGGATTTGTTACTATATCTTTTAAATACTTCGTTTCTGACCAATGATTATATAATGGATGCTTCATAACTTTATTCCTCGCTTCTAAGTATTATAGATTCTTGTAATTCACTTAGAAGCTTACTACGACTGCTACATTTTTTAGCTTTTTCAAACGACGAATCATTATATTCAAGCCTTTCTTTTATAATAAAAAAATCATAACGTGTTAAATTACATAAGTCAAATTGTAAAATTATGTACTAAAACTTAAAGTGTGAATTGAAATTTCAACATTAAAATAAACGAGTTTTCAAATAACAAATCCCAATTACATATGATAAAGATTTCTTAACTATACATCTAACTTCTTTCCTGTATTAGCCGTAACTTCCTCGATTTAGTTTTATTATTTATTAATTTGTCAGATAAATCAATAAATGTTAATATGATTATAGAAGATATTATCATCCATTAGATTTCACAGCTTGTTTTTCACATAAAAGATTTCTGAATCCTTTACTAACTAGGAGGTTTAGAAGATGAAGCTTTTAAAGAAATCAACAATTATTGGTGCATTGACTGTTGGAGGAGTTTTATTATCGAGTACAATTTATACAATCACACCTGTGTCTGCACAATCGCAACTTACACAAAAAGTATCACCATTTTTAGATAATTGGCAGTGGCAAAACTATTTTTTATTACATCATAATGCAGATTTTATAGAAGAATTAGCAGTTGGTGACTTAAAACATGGAGATACATTCGATGTTACTATATATACTGGTGGTAAAGATACTGGTATTGTAAAAATATATCAATTGAGCGGAAATGAAAATGATGACATAAACTTGCATAGATATAAAACCATTTATGACTCAGGTTTAAAACATGATTATGGTAGATTTGTAACCCCTATTACTAAGGCTTATAATCCTGGAACATATGTAGCTGTTATGAAACTTGGAGACAATTATTATTATGGGGGCAGCTTTAAAATCTCAAAATAATTAAACCTCATCAATAAATATTGAATACTATTTTTATTAGACAAAAACCATTTTAAAAGGTCCTATACCTTATATAAGATATAGGACCTTTTGATTATTTTCCCTTTTTAAAGTTTAAAAAACCCTTACTTTCTTTATAAATTATATTTTTTATTCAACAACTATTTTCACCTCATAAAGTTCTACAATCTAATATGCAATATTGCATATT
>NZ_BOQB01000275.1 GCF_018332475.1 Bacillus sanguinis
TTATGTTAACATCTTCGTTAGTTAATGTCAACTAAGTTTTTTATTTCGTTTGTCGCTTTCGACGTTAATGTCATCGGCGACTTGTTCTATATTACACCTCTGATCTACAATCGTCAATATGTTTTTATAAAAAACTTCATTTTTTATAAATCTTATTTATATATCTCTTCTATAAGAATATATAAGCAACCCATAAAATACTCTATGGGTTGCTATTCCCTTATAAAAACTATTATTCTTTTGAAGGTACCGAACAACTTTCATCCGTACAAGACATATCGCTTCCACCCTCTGAAGAAAGCTCTTGTAACTTAGGTGCAGGATTCTCTTCTTCCCACACTTGTTGAAGCGCACCGACAAAAGTTTCGAGTGGTTGCGCACCTGAAATAGCATACTTTTGATTAATAATAAAATAAGGTACTCCTGAAATTTGATATTGCTGGGCAATCGCTTCATCAATTCTAACATCATTTGCATATGCACCTTTATCATCAATAACACGTAAAGCTTCTTGCTTATCTAAACCTGAAGCTTCAGCAATGGTAGCAAGCGTATCTACATCACTTAAATTTCTCGATTCAGTGAAATATGCAAAAAGTAGATTTTCCGTAATCTCTTTTTCTTTCCCTTGATCCTTTGCAAATTTCGCAAGACGATGCGCATCAAAAGTGTTCGTCGGCTTCATCTCATCAAAATTAAAACTTAAACCCATACTAGCTGCATGATTTCCTAGTTGTATATTATTACGCTTAGCTTCTTCAATACTAATCCCGTACTTTGACGCAAGTACTTCATTAATACTTGTTCCAGAATAGATTGGAGCGTTTTGGTCTAATTCAAAACTTTTAAACTCAACTTCAACATTCTTCTTATGAGGAAATTGCTCTAAAGCTACTTCTAACCTACGTTTCCCAATGTAGCAAAATGGGCATACAAAATCTGACCATACTTCAATTTTCATAGAAACACCTCATTAACATGTAGTTTTCAATCATTGTAGCACTGAGATTAAGGAATTCAAAAGTTTTTGCTCTATCCCCTTCATACAGTAGATACCTATATTAATAAAAAAGCGATAATCAAAAGAATAAACTATTATCCCCCTGATTATCGTATATAAACATGAAACAACTTTAATTACGCCGGAATATACTTCCCTACGAACTTCCATACAGTATTCCAATATTTATTTGAATCTACTTTCTCCGCTTCTCCATGTCCAGCACCTGGAACAATTAATTTCTCTTTTTCTACTTTTGCAGCATTATATACTTCATCTAACATCTCATAAGGAACAAATGTATCAGCATCCCCATGAATAAATAGCATAGGTGTTTTACTTTTTGCTACTTGTTTTACAGCTGAAGCTTCTTCTAAATCGTACCCAGCTCTCAATTTAGTAACCGTATTCGCTGCATTCATAACAGGAAACTTTGGCAAGCGGAATAAATCTTTTAGTTGATAAGTAAATTCATCAATAACAGTTGAGTATCCACAATCTTCAATAATAACTTTAACGTTAGAAGGTAACTCTTCACCTGAAGTCATCATTACAGTTGCCCCGCCCATGGAAACACCAAAGAGTGCTATTTCAGCATTAGGGTCTTTCTTTACAATTTGTTGAATCCAAATCAAAATATCTTTACGATCGTGCCAGCCCATCCCTATATAATCGCCTTCACTATTTCCGTGCCCACGAAGATCTGGCGCTATAACATTATAGCCTTGTTCATAAAAATTCCGGATATACTTCGTCATCTTCGATGCCTTACTATCATATCCATGAACTACAATCGCCCATTTATGGCTAGATTGTTCATTCATATATTCATAACCTGTTAATTTCAACTTATCGAAAGAATTTATGTTTCGTGTATTAGGTTTATGATTTGATACAAAGTTCGCATCCTTTTCTTCATTTGTAGCAAACATACCTCCCGATGCATTCACTGTTTCCACTAAGTGGGGATTATCCTCTAAAAACTCTTTCTCTTGTTTCGCATTCAACGCATAATTGTAAAAATAATTCCCGACTAACATATAAGTAACTGTTAGAAGTACTAAAACTACTATAGTAATTATACCTATCTTTTTCATATTATCTCCTTAAAAAAATTTAAATCTCCCTATATTAAAGTATCTCGAAAAACAACTGTACTATTTTAACACACCGACAGATTTCTCCTACAAAAAATAAAATAGAAAATCTTAAACTACACATCAAAAATGATGAAAGAAAATGAATATGAGAGGATTAAAAGAATAAAGATTACTTACTTGAGCCTAATAAGAAGTTAGAAACACAAAAAAGACGAGTCATT
>NZ_BOQB01000276.1 GCF_018332475.1 Bacillus sanguinis
TGTTGTCACTACCTTTATTTCAATCTATCGAGCAATTATAGAAAGCCTTTCTCCATTCAGTAACCGCTACCAAACTTTACTATTCCATGAAGTTTTCCATTCACCTTTCATCGAACAATAAGAGAACTCTTACTTAAAATAACCGCTCTGCATTTTTTATGTATTAATCTCACCATTTGCTAACACGAACCCATTATGTAAATTAGTTTCACTTTATCTTTTTTATCCTATCATAAAATAAAAAAAAGAAAAATAAAAAGCCCAACATAAAATTTAATTTCATGATGTATATCTTCATTTAGATTGGACATAAATAATTATAACAACATCACCTTCGATGTTGTTGCCAACCGCGGAGAAGACTTACGTTTCCCCATAAGTTCTTCCTCCGGTTTCTCCTCTCCCTTTGCCTTCTTACTAGTACATGCTAGTATAAGAAGGGCCCTGCTTTGCAGGGTTTTTTTCTTTGTCTACTTTTCATTTAAAAAGCGAGATGGTACAGTAAAAGAAAGAGGAGGAAAAAATATGATTCAACGCTTTATAGAACTCGGAGAGGGCTACTCTGATTTATATGAATTACTTGAAATTGCCAAAGCAAATCGAGAACGTATAACCCATATGTTACAATTTGAAACGATTAAAAATGAAAAAAAAGTGTGCTCACTTGTTGTAATATTAAAACCAACTACTACTGGTGATTTCCAACCATTATACATATGTCGTGAAGGCATTCCTGTACTTGAAAATAAAAAAAGTAAACGTGTCATTTTATTTGAAGAAACAGCAGAACAACTAGGAAAAAAAGTAACTACCTTTACGGTAAAACCATCCACAACTTTCCCAGAAAAAGAACTGTTCTTCAATCATTTAATTGGTATTTTACGAATGAATAATTTCATTCCTCCAATGAAATAATACTTCATTTTAAGTGAAAAAATCCCCCGCTAAAATTAGCAGGGGATTTTTTCTATTAGCTATAATCGTATTCTTTCGCCCGATCAGGACGTGAATTTTCAAATTCCGTTTTTAAATACGGGCGGTACGACGGTTCTACCTTTTTCACAAAAGGAAGTTTGTTCAACTTTTGCATCATATGCTCAATTTGTTCCATATCACAATATACTACTGCGTATTTTAAGCGTTTTGATATGT
>NZ_BOQB01000277.1 GCF_018332475.1 Bacillus sanguinis
GTTGATGGGAATGGGGTCCCGCCAACCAAATGACATAAAACCCACGTTAATAAATTTTATGGAAAATAAAAATCCGGTTTTCCTGTATTAAAAAATATTTTACAAAGAAAAAGCTGATTTCCTTATCTTAAAGAAAATCAGCTTTTGGCGTAGTTATTAATTTAGAGGTTGATGGGGTTCAGCCGAGATACGTGTAAAAACGGGGCATGAGCTGTAATATATTTCCATTGTTGGGTTTTTAGATAAAAATATCTACCTCATGATTAACAAAAAGCTGATTACCTATGCGCTATAAATGAACTGCCCCAATTGTTAAACAAAACCTAGCAATTGGGGCAGTTCATAGTTATCATTTGACTCTTCTAGTGACCTTCTCAAGTAAAGCACCCTTTGGTTGAATAAGATTTATTTATTCATTCCCATCAATCGCTTAATTGTTCTTATTTGGGGTACAGTCAGGAAAATGCGGATTT
>NZ_BOQB01000278.1 GCF_018332475.1 Bacillus sanguinis
GAATACGAAAGACCGTCAGTATGAAACTGACGGTCTTTCATATTTTATCCCGCTTTAATGGGCAGTAAGACCTCCACCTCAAAATTCAGCGAAAGCAAAGAATTTAAGTGGGGGTCGGGCTGTCCATTAAAGTCCGATTGGTTCGACTAATAATCAGTGGGGGATGAAGAAAACCCCCACTGATTAAAGGCTCACTTTATTCCGAATGCTCAGCTCTGTGTGCTAAGCGGCTTGAAGCAGCGGCAGCGATTCCGCCAACGATATCATCAAGGAATGTATGCACCTTTCCAGATGATTTATCATTTAAGTATTCTAAAATACCAGGTTTTAATTTATCGATATATCCAAAGTTCGTGAAACCGATAGAGCCGTACACGTTAACGATAGAAAGTGCGATTACTTCATCAATTCCGTATAAGCCTTCATCACGTTTTACGATATCTTGTAACGGCTCACTTAACATTCCTTTTTCAGCAAGGACATCGAGTTCGATACCTGTAATCAGTGCGTTTTGTACTTCACGTTTTGATAATACGCGCTCAACGTTATAACGGCATTCTGACATCTCTAAATTTGGATGATATTTTTTTTGAAGAAAATGAACAAGTTCAGCAATATCGTCAATTGTTACACCGCGTTCTTGTAATAGTTGTAATGCTCTTTCTTGTAGTTGATTTGATTCTTTCATGATTATCACCTTTTTTTCTTTTTAGTATTTGTATACGTTTCGTTGCTTTATCATGTGCATAGGAATGAAAGGCGAGCACAAGCTCATATATATATAGAAAAACCATAGGTGGCGACTGCGATGATTCATCATATTTATGAGCATTATCACATGCATGTTAAAGAATTAATCCCCCTTGGCCCCTATAAAAGCTTTTGGATTCGCAACAAAATTTATGTACTTGTTCCAATTGGAGAAATGGAGGAAGAAGTACTTGTAGAGATGAAAAAGCTCAGTGACTATATGAACCAGCAAGGGGATATAACTGTAGCGACTTTCGTTCCGACTATACACGGCTACTATGTAAGTGAGATAGAAGAACAAAATTACTGCTTATTAAAAGGTATGCGTGCATTAGAACGACATGCTACATCATTAGGAAGTGAGCTTTCGATCTTCCATAAACGAGGTGCATTCTTTCCAGAAGAAATCGAGCAATTAAGCCGCATTGGTGAATGGAAAGCGTTATGGGAAAAAAGGCTCGATCAATTAGAAAAGTTTTGGCAATCACAAGTGATGAACCACCCTACAGACGTATTCGATCAATTGTTTATTGAATCCTTCCCGTATTACTTAGGAGTTGCAGAAAATGCAATTCAGTATGTAGTTGATACAGAGATGGATGATACGCCGCAAATGACCGATGCAGCAACAATTTGCCAAGAACGATTTACACCCTTATTATGGCATCAAACGAAGCGTCTCAAACTACCTTTTGATTGGGTGTATGATCACCCAACTCGAGATATGGCAGAATTAATCCGCTATATGATGATAGAAAAAAAGAAAGACTGGGAGCAAACAATCGTTCAATTTGTTACAGATTATGAACGAAATTATTCGCTGTCCTCATTTGGTTGGCGCTTATTATTTGCAAGGCTCCTGTTCCCGCTTCACTATTTTGAAACAGTTGAACGATATTACCAAACGGGAAACGAAGAACAAAAAAGCATATATAGAGATCGCTTAGAAGCCATTTTACACGATGTGAACCGCTCAGAGCAATTTATGAAGCATTTTTATGGCTCACTTCGTTTACCAGTTGATAAGCTCGGGATTAGAAAATTAGATTGGTTATCTTAAAAATATAAAAAAGAGACCGAGTGAGGTCTCTTTTTTATATACCACAATTGTATGTAATACATTATGCCCCTACCTGCTGATCTGTACATATATTTAAAACGAATTGATGCCTTTCGAGCTTTTCATTTACTTTACCCAATAATTCTTGCTGAATTTCTTTAAATAAAAATTGATAGCTTGTATTCCATGTTGGTATAACGGATGAAAGGCCTAATAAATACTCTTTTTTCTTTTCTAGTTCTTGAATTGTTAAAAAAGTGTTCCCCATTTTTGGCATGTGTCGTCCCCCTATGTTTTTTACTTTATATGTGTGAACGATTCACTATATAGTATCAATTATCGCATTTTTTGAGAAGGATTTCCAATTTTGTTTTATGATGTTAAAGGAGAAGTGTTATTTGAATAAAAAAAGAGACCCATTTGGGTCTCTTTCTAGGAAGCGATTCTGAACGAGCCGCTTTCGCTTTTAGATTAATATCTAGCTCCAGCGGCTAAAATGTTCGGTGGCTTCGCTTCTTCCGCCGAGGCAAAAAGCGCCTCTATGTCAGAAGCTCCATCCTCCTCACATTTTGAACGAGCCGCTTCCGCTTTTAGATTAATATCCAGCTCCAGCGGCTAGAACAGTCGGCCATTTCGCGCCTTCCTGTGAGGCAAAAAGCGCCTCTTCGTCAGGAGCTCCAATGACCTCCTGTTCTGAACGAGCCGCTTCTGCTTTTAGATTAAAATACTTGTTCTACTTCGATAACGCCTGGTACTTCTTCAAGTAATGCGCGTTCGATACCAGCTTTTAGTGTGATTGTAGAACTTGGGCAGCTTCCGCATGCACCCATAAGGCGTAATTTTACGATACCTTCTTCAATGTCTACTAACTCAACGTCTCCGCCATCACGAAGTAAGAATGGACGTAATTTATCTAATACTTCTAGTACTTGTTCTTGCATATGTGGGTTTTCCATTTTTATCGACTCCTTTCATCAGTTTTATTATAATCAAGATAGAGGGGAAAATCTATTTTTTCTGTTCTTGTTTTAATGTCGAAATTTTTTATCATGTTTACAACGTGTTTTTTCAGTATAGGGGTATGGAATAAGTTTGTAAAATGATGTGCTTATGTACTAAGACATCTGAATATACTGTTGAAACAAGAAGTGGGGGAGAAGAAATGGTTAATGTGCAAGTGTATGGGACGAAAGTAATTTGTGCGAGCTGCGTTGGAATGCCATCTTCAACAGAAACGTTTGAGTGGTTACAAGCGGCGATTGGTCGTAAATATGAAGGACAAGAAAATAAATTTAATTTCGAGTATATTGATTTTCAAGAAGAACAACAAGATGAAGAGAAAAAAGCATTCGCCGAGCGAGTAGTGGAAGAAGATTTATTTTATCCGGTCGTTCTTGTAAATGGAGAAATTGTTGGAGAAGGAAATCCTCGTTTGAAGGATGTTTACGAAGAAATCGAGAAATATTTATAAAGCAGGAAGTCTTTGCGAATTTGCAAAGGCTTTTTTTATTGGAGGGATAGATGTGAAAAATGGAGTGAAGCATGCGTTACCAACAGAAGTACAACAGTTAATGGAGCGGTACACAGTAGAATTAAAAGAAATTTTTTTAGATGAAAAAATAGTCGGGGTATATATTTACGGCTCCATCGCACTCGGTGCATTTCATGCAGAAACGAGCGATGTTGATTTTGTTACGGTAATAAGTGATTCTATGAATGAAGCTGAAAAACAGCAACTTGTAGAATTACATAAGAAACTTAGTGAGAGTACGTTAGGTAAAAGGATGGACGGTATGTATATTCCGCTTGCTGATTTAGGAAAATACAATGATGAAATGAATGAGTACGTG
Source organism: Bacillus sanguinis (assembly GCF_018332475.1). Lineage (GTDB taxonomy): Bacteria > Bacillota > Bacilli > Bacillales > Bacillaceae_G > Bacillus_A > Bacillus_A sanguinis. The sequence continues at coordinate 3,661 of NZ_BOQB01000278.1, forward strand.
TATTGTGCAGATGGTAAGGCGGATATTGGTCATTGGGATATTAATGCGGTCACATGGTGGACGTTAAAAAATCAAGGTATTACAGTTACCGGGAAAGAAGCGGAAGATCTTTCGTTTCAAATAAGGTGGGATGATGTAGTAAATACGATGAAATACAACGTAGAACAGTACTGGAGTGAAAAAGCGAAGCAGCCATATTTATTTTTCGTAGAAGAGTGGGTAGAATCAGCGGTCGTTACGATGGGGCGTATTTTATATACACTAGATCATAAAACAATCGTTTCAAAAGATAGAGGGTTACAATACTTATTAGAACATTCAGCGGAGGAATGGGAGCTTTTATTAAAAGAAGTAGCGAGGATACGGCAGAACCCAAAAGAAAAGCGAATGCTCTCAAGGTGGAGAAGGGCAGATATGACGAAGAGGTATTTGCTTCACTTAATTGAGACGTGTAGAGAGAAATGATAGGGAAGAAAATGGACAATACAGTTGGTTGTATTGTCTTTTTTTATATTGCATTTGGTATATAATGGTTAAAAAGGTTTAATTATACTGGAGGGGATATGATGGACACGGAATTAGTTACATATAAAGAAAAGAATGTACAAATGAGTATGCGCGAAGTAATCAGTATGATAGTAATTATTTTTGGGGTCATGTATGGAGTGGGTTTTTTGAACATTATATATGACTCTTCCTTATATCCATGGTATGTAGATCATCTTATTCCACCTTTAACATTTCTTACTATTATTTTAATATATGCACCCGCAAGAAATTACTGTGTGCAGTTAATAAAATCAATGCAGTTTAATAATTTAAAACATTATGTAACGATAGTAATGGCGATGATTGTACTACTTATATATCTTGCAGTATTAAATGTAGTTTTACCACATGGGCTTGGGGTGAATGAATCTAGTATAGTAATAGAGCCTACTAAAAGTGAAATCATTTTATACGTAGTGGTACTCACCACTTTTGCACCGATTTGGGAAGAACTTTTATTTCGGGGGATGTTTTTCACAAAATTATCTCAGCGCTTTTCTACACTTACTAGTATTGTTATAAGTGCTTTTATATTTACTTTAGGACATCCACTTACTTTAGGTGGTGTTTTATATATTTTTGGTGGCGGTATATGTTTAGCTTATACGTATAAGAAAACAAATAACTTACTCGTCCCATGGGGGATTCATTTATTAAATAATGCATTTTTTATATTAGTAAATTTTCAACTGTAAAAAGACGCCTTTTGAAAAGGGCGTCTTTCGTATTTTGTAGTAGGTAGAAAAGGCTTTACACGTATTGTGTAGGAGTAAGGTAATACAAAATATAAATAGTTTCATGTGAAACATTTTATTATCAAATATACAAAATGCTTAACTTAGTGTATTAAACCCATCATTCATAAGTATTCTAATATATTAAAAAGTAAAATGGAATAATAAACGAGAAATTGTCGGAATATATTCGATTTCCGTTCATTTTTATGAAATATATGTACTTTTTGTTAGATTCCTTCTTTTTCTTTCTATAAAATACACGTATGTAGAAAGAAGAAAAGGATGATGTACGTGAAGGACACTGTTTTACAAGAAACAATTTCTCCGCAAGAGTTACATAAAGTTGTTCAAAAGAATACAGCTTATTATGACTTTAAGTGGGGCAAAGTAGAAAATCCAGCGCAAGGGAATACGTGGAATTGGGTAGCCTTTTTCTTCCCAACTTTTTGGTTAGCTTATCGTAAAATGTATAAGTTGTTTATTATACTTACGTTATTGGCGGTACCTAGTATCGTTGTAACTCCTTTTATAGATATTCCAGATGGGATTTATTTAACATGCAGTTTAGTTCTTCAATTAGGAATGATGATATTTACTGGATGGCAAGGAAACCGTTTATATTATAAGCATGCTGTTCGTGTTCTACATAAGGGAGAAGGTACGCTTGATCGTGAGAAGGCGTATTACTTACAATCAAAGGGCAGTGCTAGTTTTGCTGGCATGATTGGTTTACAAGTTATAGTGATGATAGTATTTGGTGGAGCTATGTTCGGACTCTCACTTTTACCAACTGAGCCGAATATTAAAAATGTCGTTCGTTCAAGTAGTGAAGGTATTACTTTAGAGATTATGACGGATAATCCAACTTGGAAGTTTGTGAAGAAAGAACAAGATTATGATGTAGTAGAGTTTACTGGTTATGATTATACGGAGAAGAAAAACGTGAAAATTAAATTTGCTGTTTATTTTAGTGAAGACTATTTTGAATGGCAAGAAGTATATGAGAATAATAAGAAATTGAGTGAAGATGAGTTAGAAGAGTATCAATTTTACATTGAAGAAAATGGTTGGGGATTCTAGTCAGAACCCGTTCATTTTGAAAAGGAGAATCTTGTGAAGGTTCTTCTTTTTATATATTAGGAGGAAAAGGTAGTATGATAGATGTTCATTTTTATGATTGGGCTAAGAAACGTCCTAAAAAACATTATAATCGATTACATGAAATGAGAATTTTTGAATTAATTTTTTCGAAGAAGTTAAATAGCTTGGATCTTGGATTAGAAACTGTAGAAAATATAGATATATATTGCCTAGCAAACCCTAATGAAGATATTTCTTATGAACTACATGAGGCTCTGGAGAAGATTCGTATATTCGTGCCTTATGATTATATGCAATTTTTAAATTTGGAATCAGTTGAGGAGAAATATAAGCATTTTTGTGAGTTGGTTCATCTCTACGTTGTACCAGCTATTGAAAAATATTCAAAAATATCATTAGAAATGATTAAAGAGTATGTGAATGAAGCGCTTCAAGAAATAGAGAAAGAGAATTACGAGATTGTGTTTTTAGTGGATAAAACACCGAAGAAGAGCCCAAGCCGAAAGAAAACAGCTATATTAAAAGGAATTCATCGTTCGGAAGGATTTCAGCTAATGTGTCAAGTGTATAACGATAAAGGGCTAAGAGTGGTAAATAAATTGCTCGTAGAAGAAGTAGGGAATGAAGTAGTCTACTCTAGATTTTTAGGTAAACTAAAATGGGAAAATGAGCACTTAATAATAGTGAAATCTAAGACAAGCAGTTGGATGGAAGAAGTACACGTCGAATAAGCTAATTAACGAAAAATGTGAACACAAAACACCATACGAATTGAAATTTTGTAAAATACAATAAAAAATGAGAATTTGAGGTAGGGTTGTCAATAACGTAAGACTATGGCACTATAAAGAAATGCTATACAAATTTTATTTATCGAGATGTAAACATCAATTTTGATTTTTACGTATAAATAATGAACGGAGGAAATGAATTTATGGCTACTTTACCAAATTGTCCAAAATGTAATTCAGAATATACGTATGAGGATGGCGTTCTTTTCGTATGTCCAGAATGTGCTCATGAGTGGGGCCAAGAAGCAGAAGCTGAAAATAATGATGGTGCAAAAGTTGTAAAAGATGCGAACGGAAACGTTCTTCAAGACGGCGATGCTGTTACTGTCATTAAAGATTTAAAAGTAAAAGGAACTTCTTCAGTTGTGAAGATCGGTACGAAAGTAAAGAGTATCCGTCTAGTTGATGGCGATCACGATATTGATTGTAAAATCGACGGTTTCGGAGCTATGAAGTTAAAATCACAGTTCGTTAAGAAGGCGTAAGTAAAAAGAGGAGGCGAATGGGCCTCCTCTTTTTATTATGTCATTTTTTGTCGGTAAGTCGATATGATTTCATTTACCCTGAACAGTGAATCATTTACCGTGCACTATAGTCAACCTCTTTCAACTGACACCGCTTATTAAAGAATGTTTTATATCCAAGCTGTAAGAAGATAATAACAGCAAAGGCAGTGCTTCCGGAAATACCAAGTATAATTGCGATTTGATATTGAATGGCTGTAAATGGTGATACACCAGATAAGATTTGTCCTGTCATCATGCCTGGTAAGCTTATAATTCCCATTCCGACCATAGAATTGATCGTTGGTAAAATGGCAGAGTCAAAAGCGTCGCGTATGAGTGGAGCAGTGGCTTCTTTCGGCGTTGCGCCGAGCATAAGTGCTCCTTCAATTTGACCTCTTTGCGATTTCATATTGTTTAAGAACGTATTTGCACCGAGAGAAACACCAGTCATAGCATTTCCAACTAACATTCCGGTAATCGGAACGATATATTGCGGTGCATACCAAGGGTCATGTCCGATAATAACAAAGATAAATAGTAGAAGTGGCCCAATTGATCCGGCAACCATGGAAAGGGCGGCTACTCGTTTTAAGTCTTTTGACATTGGGATGTTAACTCGTTTATAAATATTAAAAATTGCAAAGGTAGTAATAGAAGTAATAAGGGCAATTGTATAAAATGGATTACTGTTTTCAAATACGTATGTAAGGACATAGGCAACAAGTACGAGCTGAATCGTCATACGGAATGTTGCGAGTGCAATTTGTTTTTCACGCGGAATCCCTTTTAATTTTACAAGTCCAATTAAAATAAGAATAAAAATATATGCAGCGGCAAGTTGCCAAATTTGGAGTTCAATAACGCCCTTCAATTGAGAGCACTTCCTTTCTAGTTGCACCGTTTGTTTTACTAATTTCAATAATATCGTCCGCAATTTCTTCTGGAAGTTGTTGAGAGTGTGTGATGAAGATAACTGTTTTTTTCTTTTCTCTTGCTAGCGTAGTAAATTGTTTCATAACGCGGCGTTCTGTATCGCTATCTAGCGCCGATGTTGGTTCATCTAATAAATAAACTGGTGGATCCATAAGTACGATACGTGCAAAAGCGAGTCGTTGTTTTTCCCCGCCTGATAAGGAATCAGCGTTGTCTTCTAAATTTTTTTCTAAGCTAACCGTCATTAATGCGCTACGCAGGGCATCATCATTGGGAAATGGTTTTTCAGAAAGACGAAGTCCCATTAATAGATTGTCTTTAATCGTTCCATCAAAAATAGGTGGCGTTTGCCCAAGCATGACTACGTCACGTCGTAATTGAATAGGGGGATAATCAGAAATTAATTTTCCATTATATTCAATTGTACCGGATGTTGGAGATTGTAAATCATTTAACATGCGGAGCAATGTACTTTTTCCGCTCCCACTCTCACCGATAATACACGTGATTTTTTCTTTTTGAATCTGTAAATAAGGAATGTGTAGTATATCTTTATAGGTAACGTCTTTTAATATAAACATAAATGGCTCCTTTCTGATTCTATTTATATCGTATCAAAAAAGAGAAGATAACGGTTATAAAGAGCAGCGTTTTTTCTTCGTCTTGAGTTTTATTAACAAGTTAAGTAAACGATCTAATTCTTGGCTGAAAGAAATTACTTTATCATGAGTGAATCCGTACTTTTCAACGAGATAGATCAATTCTTTCTTCTTCGCTTCTATTCGATCGTTTAGTTTCGTTACGTTCATAAGTGAAATGGAATACCTCCTGTAAAAGTATTTACAACATAAAAAATAAGACCGAATGACTTCGGTCTTAAAGGAAATAATAAAACAACTTATAAATAGCATACACTGTTTATCAATAGTTTTTAATATGAAAATGAAAAATAAATCATCATTCATATTGAGAAAGATGTGTCTGATAATTATATTTTAACTCATAAAAGAGACTGCCTATTTAGTAGACAGTCTGTAAAGTATTAACCTTTATGATATTTGTACATCCAAAGAAGACCAGATTTTAATAATCTCGGTACACGTCCCATTAATGGTTGGTTTGCTAGTAAACCGAAGCCGTGCTTCTTCCCAAGAGAGCCGAGAACACCTTTTAATTTAATAACAGGTAGTTCGTCAGGAAGTGGTTCATTATTCCAACGTTTTAATAATATTTGGACAATTTGTTCTCCCTGACCTTCAGCAAGTTGTGCAGATGGAGCGTGTGGAAGTGCTGCGCAATCTCCTACAACATAAACGTGCTCGTTATTTGGAATATTGTGATATTTTGTTAAAACAACCCGTCCGCTACCATCTTGTTCAACTGGAAGGTTTCGAACAACTTCATTTGCTTGAATACCAGCTGTCCAGACGATTGCATCACATTCAAGTGGTTCATCGTGGTTGTACACAATATTTGGTTCTACTTTTGTAATGTTAGAGTTTCGTATAATAGAAACTTTATGTTTTACGAACCATTCTTCTACGTATCTACTTAGTTTCTCTGGATATGGGAATAGAATTCTATCTTTTCGATCAAATAAGTAAATTTTTAAATCAGAACGGCTTTCGCGAAGTTCACTTGCAACTTCAACGCCACTTAATCCAGCACCAACGACAGCTACTGTTGCATTTGGCTCTAGACTATTTAATTGTTCATATGTTTTACGTGTTTGTTCAATCGATTGTAGGCTATGCGTATATTCCTTCGCCCCAGGAACGTTATGATATTTATCCTCACAGCCAAGACCGATAATTAAATCATCATATTGGATCGCTTCACCGCCATCGAGATGAACAGCTTTTTCTTCGAGATCAATATTTGTTATTGTGCCGTATTGAATATTGAGGCGTGGGTGCTCAGGAAACGGTATACGAATATGCGTTTCTGAAATTGTACCCGCTACTAATGCATAATATTCAGTTTTGAAACAATGATATGGTACTTTGTCGATTAATGTCACTTGTACATCATCCGGAAGTTGGTTGCTTGGAAGTAGCCGCTGCAGAATTCTCATTCCACCGTAGCCGCCACCCAGTATTACGAGGTGTTTCATGATGGATTACCCCTTTTCTGTTGAAATATCCCCTAATCACACAATTTTATATTAATAAAATATTTTGACTTTACTCAATCAAATTATATCGAATTTGTGAACAAATAACAATGCATGAATGAATACTCTGTTGTACAATAAGAAGAAAAGTAAAGTAAACTGTTTTGCCTTTTTAGTTACTATTTCATTGCAAGTAGCATGTTATATAAAATAAAACCATCTACTTTGAAGTGAAATAGTGAAGTAACTAAATAGTTTAGAATGTATAACAAAAACAACAAGAGACAGCTTAGTTTTCTTCTTATAGATAGTCAGAAGGTAATTTGTTTTGTAGTACAGGGGGGAGAATTTTGATTAAACCATTAATTGAATTTTGTGTAGGTAACCTTGCGAGTGGTTCACAAGCAGCTTTAGAGAAATTAGAAAAAGATCCGAATTTAGATGTAATGGAGTATGGTTGTTTAGGATATTGTGGTATTTGTTTTGAGGGGCCGTTTGCACTTGTAAATGGTGAAGTTGTACAAGGTGCTACAGTAGAAGAACTTGTTAATAATGTATATGAGTATTTGGATGAAAATCCAATGTTTTAAGGTGTTGCAATCGGCAGCACCTTTTTCTTTTTCTATTAGATAAAATTTTATTTCGCAGGGGAGGATAATATTGTATATAAATAAAAAAAGGCCCTTTTAGAAGGGCATTTTTCTTACACAATTTGCGCAAGAATGGCTCATCGCCAAATGTTGTCAAATATGAGAAACGGGGGACATTCATATTGTGTTCTAAAAGCGTGCATTTTATACTGAACATAACAAATTATTTTTGGAGTGAATACAAATGAGCCAATTTTCTTTTACAAAAATGCATGGTCTTGGCAATAGTTATATATATGTAAATATGTTTGAAGAACAAATTCCTGAAGAAGATTTAGCTCTTGTGGCGGAAAAGGTTTCAAATATTAATACTGGTATTGGAGCAGATGGAATGATTTTAATTTGTCCATCTGACGTAGCTCCGGTGAAAATGCGCATGTTTAATAATGATGGATCAGAAGGAAAGAGCTGTGGTAACGGTTTACGCTGCGTAGCGAAATATGCGTATGAGCATAAACTAGTAGAAGATACAGTTTTCACAATTGAAACGTTAGCTGGCATTGTAACAGCGGAAGTAACGGTAGAAGAGGGGAAAGTTACGTTAGCGAAAATCGATATGGGAGCACCACGTTTAACACGTGCGGAAATACCGATGCTTGGTGAAGGTGAAACACCATTTATTCGTGAGAACTTCTTATACAATAATCATCGTTATGCATTTACAGCTGTTTCAATGGGGAATCCGCATGCGGTTATTTTTGTGGATGATGTAGAACAAGCACCTCTTACAACACTTGGTCCAGTCCTTGAGACACATGAAATGTTCCCAGAACGAGTAAATGTTGAATTTATCGAGATTTTGAATGAGGAAGAGATGAACTTCCGTGTTTGGGAACGAGGATCTGGTGTAACACAAGCTTGCGGAACAGGAGCGTGTGCTGCAGTTGTAGCCTCTATTTTAAATGGGAAAATGGAACGTGGTAAGGAAATTACAGTTCATTTAGCTGGTGGCGATTTAATGATTGCATGGACAGAAGAAGGCAATGTGTTAATGAAAGGACCAGCGGAAGTAATTTGCCGCGGAGTGTATGAGTACAAGATAGAAGCGTAAAGATGTATAATAGAATGAGAACAGAAAGGATGGTGTATTTCATGATTGAAGTAACAGAACAAGCAGCTTTTCAAATTAAAGATATGTTAAAAGATGCTGAAGATGGAGAGAAGTACGTGCGCCTTGCTGTACATGGCGGCGGATGTACTGGCCTTTCTTACGGCTTAGGATTTGAAGTAGAACCAAAAGAAGACGACACAGTTCTTGAGTTTTTCGGTGTTGAATTTGTTATCGATACAGAAAGTGCTCCAATTGTTAAAGGAGTAAAAATTGATTATAAACAATCGATGCTTGGCGGCGGATTCACAATCGACAATCCAAACGCAATCGCATCATGCGGATGTGGATCATCTTTCCGTACAGCGACGAATGCTGGTAAGCCAGAAGAGTGCTAAGTTTTTAGCAGAAATAGAAAAAGACCTTTTTAGCGATGGAATAAAATCGTTAAGGAGGTCTTTTCTTTTGCCGTAAAAGTCCAATTGGTAAGGGGTGATTAAAGTTTTATTTTATCTTTGCATAGATGCAAGTATCAGCTGGTTGTTTGCCATCAGCTGAAACATCTTCATTACGTAATATCCCTTCAAGCTCAAAACCTAATTTTTCAGGGATCGCACGACTTTTCGTGTTACTAGCTTCACATCGTATTTCAATCCTTCTAAATTTAAATAACTGAAATCCAAGGTTTGTTAACGCACTTACTGTTTCTGTTATATATCCACTGCCACTAAATCGCGTGTTAATCCAGTATCCAATTTCACATTTAGAAACCTTCCAATCAATTCCGTGAAGGCTAGCCGTTCCAATAAAAGCATTCGTTTCCTTATGGTAGATAAGGTAGCGAAAGCTTTCTCTTTTCAAAAAATCTAAATGCGCATTTCTTAGGAGAATTTCCGTTTCTTCAACAGTAGGAATGGACTGGAATAAAGACAACCATTGCTTTAATTCACGAATTGAATCTTGAATAGCTTCATGTACTACATTCCCTTCACCAGCTTGAAGTGGCGCTCGAAGAATGAGTCTATCTGTTTCTATTTGTAACGGAACATCTAATAAAATAGGATTCATATTATTTCTCCCCTCAAAACCTTTAAATTAGGACAGAATGAAACTTATGTAAAAAACTTTCGCTCAAAAGCTAGAAAACAATAAATATATATTCAATTCATCATTTAGAAATCCCTTTTCACATATTGAAAATGAAACCGTTAGTTGGATAAGGAATGATTATTTTTTTGTCTTTTGCATAATTAGAAGTTGGTTTATGTGTATGAAGAAGTTTAATGAAGTGATAGCCAATCATTCAAGTTTAGAGTCGGTACTCATGCCAATTGGTGACGGGATGACGGTTTCTAAAGTGAAGAAATAATTATTATCTTACAAAAGTGTAATGTTCATGTCATGTTTTTGAATTTCTTCTTTAAGCTCTGGGCTTTAAGATAAGAATATAAGAAAAAACATATGAGGTGAAGGAAATGAAAAGATATATTGCACTGTTTAGTATTTTAGTTGTATTCGCAAGCCTGTTAGTTGGTTGTGATATTAATCGTATGGGGAAAGATGAGTATTACGTTCAAATCACAGCTGATGGAATGGAAAAAAATGAGAAGGCTGATAGCGGAGAGCCATACAAATATTTTGAGTATAAATTAAAAGGATTCGATAAAGACGGAAAAGAAAAAGAATTAGAATTCACAGCTCAAAAAAATCTTCGTAAAGATGCATTCTTACGCGTATACAATTCAGATAAAAAAGGTGTAACAGCTTGGGAAGAAGTTAAGAAAGATGAGCTTCCTGCGAAAGTGAAAGAAAAATTAGGTGCAAAATAAGAAAGAAAAAAGGAATTGACGAACAGGGTCAATTCCTTTTTATATTTTCAAAATCCTCTTCTGAAATGACTGTAAAGCCATGTCTTTTGAATAAAGCAGTTGTTACTCCGTAACCAGTTTGTTTATTGCCGTTAAATTCTCCAGTGTAAATTGTAGAACTACCACAAGATGGGCTGCGTTCCTTTAAAATAATATATTCTGGATGTAAATCTTTCATTTGTTCTAGAGCTTTATAAGCCCCACTCACGAAAGATTCCGTGACATCTTCACCGTCTTTTGTCATCACTTTCGCTTTTCCATCCAAAACGTCATCGCCATCCCCTCCGACAATTTCAGCTGAAGGGCGAGGCGTTGGCAATCCTCCTAATACTTCAGGACAAATGAGGACGGTATCTTCTTGTTGTAGTAGCTCCTCTATTTTTGAAACGAGATTGTCATTCCCGTCATATCGACAAGCAATACCACCTAAACAAGCGCTAATTACGATCATGTTTTCATCTCCAATAAAAAATATTAATTATCACGCCAAATTCCCTTCCTGCCTCTTATTTATAAATGAGGTGATAAAAATGGGAAGCTTATATAACTTAATGAAACCATATAGTGAATTTCGAAGTAAAGAAGAGTTTAATACATATCAAAAACAAGTTTTGAAGTGCTACCGATTTCAATTAAATAAAACGGATGCTACCATTATTCATTTTTTAGGAAAGTATGCAGTGAATGAGAAACAGAAAACAGTGGGAGTTGCTTGTCCGTTAATGGAGACGATTGCGATGAATGTTGGAAAGAGCATTCGTACAGTACGCCGCTCAATTGCAAAGTTAGAGGAACTAGGAATTATAAAGCGTGTTGCGACAAAAGAAAGACATAGGCGCGGCGGATATAGTGCGAACTTATATGTATTTCTTATATCTGCAATTGACCGCATGGATGACCGTATGAAAATGTCCGCATGTGAAAGTGATGATCGTGTAGATGGCTGTAGTAAAAATGAGCAAAAAAGTGAAGGGGAAACAATTTTTTCTAAAAACATTCCACAAATAAAAGAGAATAGAAAAGAAACGTACGAACTTGATGAGACGTATTGCCGCCACGATATACCGAAGCCTTTTATATACGCACTTGTGCCGTTGACGCGTAATCCGAAGAAGATTAATTTATTTTGGAGTAAGGTGGAACTTGCATATAAAAAGAGCGGGTTACTAGAGCAAGGTGTGTTACTGGAGCAAATATTAGCTGATGAAGAAGTGTATGGAAACTTCATTTGGCGAGTGAAGAGTGTTGTGAGAGCGTATAAATACGGGGAAATCCGTAAAAATGTTAAGGCGCTTTTATATAGTACAGTGCGGGATCTATTTTTAGAGGTTGGATTAGAATGGGGAGCAGCTGTGAGGAGAAGTAAGGGGATACCGTTATTTGACCCGTTTAAAAAGGAGCCATGCGTATAACACATGACTCCAAGTAGTTAATCAAACTTTCTTACAACTGGAACACGAATCGCTACAAATAGTACGAAGACGATAACGGCGATTGCACCGCTTTTCATAACGGTTACGATTGGAATTCCTATTGCAAGTGCAATTGATGTGAATGCATAAGAAAGCGGGATAAAGCCCATTGATGATAACATAAGTAAACTCATTACGCGCCCCATCATTTCTTCTTTTACTGTCGATTGAATCATCGCCATAAGCGGAACGATAGCCATTGCGATTGTAATACCGTAAAACATGCCAGCTAATAATGCTTGCCAAAGTACGGTGCTAAAGTTGATGGATAAGAAGAATACACCAGACAGTAGCATCATGATAATGCAAAATAGACCGCGTCTACGATTGATATTTTTTAAACCGACAATGACAGCACCTATTGCCATTCCGCCTCCTACAGACGCTTCTAAGTAACTAAACTGAAGCGAATCACCGTGCAGAACATTTTTAACGAAAAGCGGGAAACCGACTTGCATCGGACCAATTAAAAATAAGTTTAAAAAGGCGCTACAAAGAAGGAAAGTTGAAAGGAATGGTGATTCCTTTACGTATAAAATTCCTTCTTTAATAGAAGTGAACATGCCTTTGTCTGTATTTTGCTGCTCGGGCATCGTAAATTGTATTTTTTGAACGAGTATAGCTGCGACGATCAGTAACAAAATCGTGATCGAAAAGATCGTTTCATAGTTCGTAAATTTGATAAGAATTCCGCCAAGTACAGGGCCTAAGATGACCGACGCTTGGTTTGTCATTTGTGTAAGTGAGTTTGCTTGTGTTAACCGGCTTTTTTCTACAAGTTCAGGTAAGATAGACCCGTCAGCTGACCAGAAAAAAGCATCAGCAAGTCCAAAGAATAAAGCGAATAGAGCAAATGTATATAGTGTTACATCACCTACAATGAACCATGTGAGGATGGTTGCGACAAGAATGGCACGAATAATATTAGAGTAAAACATAATGTTTTTTTTCGGGAATTTATCAGCTACAGCGCCGCCGATAATCATAAAAATAAGCCTTGGAACACTAAGAGCTACGAAAACAACACCGAGTGAAGCTTCAAGGTTTAATGTTTTTGCTATGTACCACGTTTGTGAAAAAGTAAAAAAGGCTAAAGCAAAACTTGAAAAAAGAGTAGCTGCCCAAAGAAAAAGGAAATTCGTATTTTTTAATAACGGTTTTCCGCTTCCCTCTAAAGCAGATTTATTTTGTTGTAGTTCCTCCATATTGCTTCCTTTCTATGTGACAAATTTAAACTAAAAAACCTATTAACAATCGTTTTATACAGTTTCTAATATTTCTATACTGCACTTTCTCATTGTAGACAATAATGTTGGGTTTGCACAGTGGCTATTTAACGACAAAAAAGAAGATACCAAATGGTATCTTCTTTTTTGTCGTTCAGGCTAATGCAATATAAATATCCAATTGTACGTTGTTTGGGTCTAACGCTCTTTCATCATAAAGCTCAAAGTCTGTTGTAAAAGCACGTTTGTTTTCTTTT
>NZ_BOQB01000279.1 GCF_018332475.1 Bacillus sanguinis
AAGTTGATGGGCATGGGGTTCAGCCGGGATACGTGTAAAAATGGGTCATAGACTGGATTTCATTTCCATGACATAACCTTTTTCTACTTTTATAGATACATGACGGGGTCCCGCCAACCAAATGACATAAAAACCACTCTAAGACTCTAATTTCCAATTTAAAAACTGTTTTTCTATATATTAAGTAATTTCGGTTATTATACTTCCAACATACTCATGCATCGTTTTCCCCAAAAACACAGGTATGGTTGAAATAAGTTCAAAAAAACAGAAAGACCTCGTTCAAGAATATTTATCATGAATGAGGTCTTTTTATTATAAAAGTTGTTTCATTTCTACCTTAAAAATGTTGTATATTCATTGACTTTAAACAATTAAACTAGTTCTGTTGCATGAAAATCGCATTTATATCTTTTTAACAAATTCAGATTTTAATTTCATCGCTCCAAAACCATCAATTTTGCAATCAATATCATGGTCTCCATCCACTAAACGAATACTTTTTACTTTTGTACCGATTTTTACAACAGATGAAGTTCCTTTTACTTTAAGATCTTTAATGACTGTTACAGAATCACCATCGTTTAGTACATTTCCATTTGCATCTTTAATTACCTTTGTATCTTCACTATTTTCAGTTTCTGATTCTAAAGTCCACTCATGGGCACATTCTGGGCAAACAAAAAGATTTCCATCTTCGTAAGTGTACTCTGAATTACATTTTGGGCAATTAGGTAAATTAGACATATTTTTATTTCCTCCACTTGTAGTCATTCATTATATATAGCTTTTTAAAACTTCCCTTTTATAATTTCATAAGACTAACAATTCTAAAGTTGAAATTTAAGAAGTTGCCCTTATCTATGTTTCAAGAACCTATTTTTATCGCAGATCCTTCAGTTTCTTAATGATCATGTTCGGTGTTGCCCATTCATCACGGTCAAAGTCAGAAATAGACACTTCAATGTTTAAACGTTCTTGAAATTCTACTAATAAAGATACTGTAGCAAAAGAATCTAGAATTCCTTCTTCGAATAATTGCACATCTGGGTTCTCTTTTACGATATCATTTTCACATACGTCTTCTAACACATTTAATACTTGCTCTTTAAATTGAGACATTATTTATTCTCCTCTATATCCATGATTTATAATGAATTTCTTCATAGTATTCTATTTTTTAACACATCATTTAAAAGAATTTGCCCCATCATCATTACAAAGTTATCCCTGGTCTTTGTATAATAGTTATTAAGGCTTAACAGATAGTTGTTCCCTGGAACATATGTGATTACAAATCCATTGTTTGTTTCTTTAGGAAAAGGAATATATATGTTTTTAACATCCGGGTTTATGGCAGAAAAATCTTTTGGAAATAAACAATTTAGATTACTTAAGAACTCTTTTCCATTAGAGATAGGTTGGATTTTTTTAGCTATGTTCACACCATCTTTATTTTTACTCGAAGCTACTCCCCATATAATTACACCACCAGAAACATGAGAAAAAAACGAGACATTTTTTTCATAATTATTTTTATCCTCTTTTGAAAAGATACTGTTTGTATAATCCGTTTTTCGTTTAAATGTAAGGAAGATATTCTCTTCTTGCTGTTTCATGATCATATGTTGGATGTATGAAAAACCTTCTTGTTCACACCTTGCAAAAATCTTTTCCGCATTCTCCAAAGCAAACTTTCTCCTTCTCTATTTTTTAATAAAAGGATTAAAAGAGTAGATCTAATCAAACAAACTTTGTATGTGAAGTAAATTTTTTAAAAATCTAATGCATTTGCCTTATTCTTTATTGTATTCACTTCCTGAGATTGTTGAGAAAGCTCGGTACATTCATGAAAAGCGAAATGCTTACACCCTATACATTTCTTTGTATTCAAATGTCCTAAAGCACAGTTAATGGCTTCCCCGGTATGATCAAAAAAGTTTTCTTCCCCAATCTCAGCATACAATCCATTCTTATCTAGAGTTGCTTTTAGCTCTGATTGAATTCCTGAAATGAGAAGTACGCCACCTTGTTTTTTAAAATGCTGAACAATATTCCTAAAGTAAGACTCTCCTGTTGTATCAATAAAAGGAACTTTTCCCATACGTAAAATTAAAACTTTGGGTTTATAATGAATGGTTGCTAAAATATTTTGTTCAAATGTTTGAGCAGCCCCAAAGAATAATGGCCCTTCTATTGTGTAAATACCAATTTGCGGGCAATCATGAGCTTTATTTACCACATGGGGTAACAATTTTTCATTCTTTTTTGTATGATCAGGAAGCACTTTAGATATGACAAGCATATTACTCATACGTTTTGTAAACAAAATAACCGCTAAAATAAGACCGATTTCTACAGCTGTTGTCAAACTTGTAAATACAGTAAGCAAAAATGTTACAAGCAAGACAAGGGAATCCCCCGTCTTCATTTTAAGTATGTGAACAAAATGTTTTTGTTCACTCATATTCCAAGCTACCACCATTAAAATGGGAGCCATACTGGCAAGTGGAATATGTGAAGCATATGGAGCCAATAGTAGAAGTGTGAATAACACAAATACCCCGTGAAAAACACCTGACATCGCAGATGTAGCTCCGCTCTTAATATTAGTTGCTGTTCGAGCGATCGCTCCAGTTGCTGGAATTCCTCCAAATAACGGTGTAACAATATTGGCAATTCCTTGACCAATCAGTTCTTTGTTACTGTTGTGTTTACTATTTGTCATACCATCTGCCACGACAGCGGATAAAAGAGATTCAATACCACCCAACATAGCAATAACAAATGCAGGACCGATTAACTGTTTTATACGCTCTAATGTGATTTCGGGTATACCAAATTGAGGAAGTGTGTTTGGAATCGTACCATATGCTGTACCAATAGTAGGTACATGACCTGAGAAAAATATAGTTGCAATTAAAGTTGATATAACAACACCTACTAATGAACCTGGCACTTTTGGCAAAATCTTTGGTGTTATGAGTATAACAAAAAGGCAAATCAAAGCAGTTATAACACTGTAAAAATTGATCGTACCGATATGAGTGAAGATTTCCTTCAGGTTTGCTATAAATTCCTCATGCTTTTTTATACCTGTTAGACCTAAAAAACTAGCAATTTGTCCCGTAAAGATAATGACAGCAATACCTGATGTAAAGCCAATTGTTACAGGTCGTGGAATAAACTTAATTAAAGAGCCTAGTTTAAAAATTCCCATAAGACATAAGATAATTCCAGCTAATAAACCAGCAAGTAGTAAATTTTCATACCCATAGGTAATAACAATTCCTAAAAGAATCGGAACAAAAGCACCTGTAGGTCCTCCAATTTGATACTTTGAACCACCAAATAGCGAAATGAGTATCCCGGCAATACATGTTGTATAAATCCCATACTCTGGCTTAACACCAGAGGCTATAGCAAAAGACATAGCAAGTGGAATCGCAACAACTCCAACAATTATTCCTGAAAGAAGATCCTTTTGAAAATGTCCCAATGAATATCCTGCAAACCTTCCCGTAAATAACCCTCTCATTACAAACCCTTCTTTTCTATTTTTAATAAATCTTACTTCCTCCGAAAGAATATTATCTTTTATTGAATTTGAATTGCAAATTCATTTCTTATACTCTTACACTTTTTCCTTATTTAAAAGAGAGCATCATCCTAATATTGGTTATATGTTTTGCTTAAATGACGCTCTAGTTTGCTGATATCTCCACCTTGTTGTACGTAGAATTTCAATCTTTCCGCTAGAAGCTCTCCGGCTCGACTATCTAGCTTCTTCGTATCTATAAACGAGGTAATTCTTACCTTATCTGGAGTAATATCTCTACGAAACATTTGTCCTGGAATTTCAATCCAGAAACGATTCCATTCATCCAATAACCCTATTTGGTCAAATAAAAAGCTCTGAATCCCGCATAACCAAGCTGTACAAGCAGTATTTCTTTTTTGACATCCAACTCCATCCTGTAAATGTTGACATGAAAAACAACAAGAATTTCCACTTTTAATACAAACATTACAAACGTGATGAGCTCCTATTGAGCGAAATATGTCCATTCCATGTTGAATGATATCTTCTTTCTTAACTTCAATGCTCAACCTAACCCTCCTTACCTATCGTTTCAAGTTCTGTTTCATCTAGTTCTTCTAACATTGAAATCGTATCGATTAAATGGTTGTTAAAAATTTTTCGTGCAACTACCAGTAAATCCACAATCATAGGGTCTCGTAGAGAATATAAAACTCGTTTTCCATCTTTAGTACCAACAACAATGTTTTTTGAACGTAGTACACTTAATTGTTGAGAAACAGCTGAACCTTCCTTGTTAAGGATGGTTTGAATTTCATTTACACTTCTTTCACCCTCTGACAATAGTTCTAGAATACCTATTCGCAAAGGATGTGATAAGGCTTTAAAAAAATCAGCTTTAAATTGTTGCATTTCGGTTCCCATTAAAACACCTCTAGTATTTATTTTTAATTATAACCCCAAAAGTATCATATACATCTTCAAATGTTTGAATATGTATATGATACTTCTAGAACTTAAAATTTTCAATATAAACATTTAAACCAACATGATGAAATTTTTAACATGATTTATATAAAATAAAAAAACAAA
>NZ_BOQB01000280.1 GCF_018332475.1 Bacillus sanguinis
ACATGTTTATGAAGAAATCATCGCTTTTTCTGCGCAATAATTATAAAGTGAAACTTTAATCAGTGGGGGTTTTGTTCATCCCCCACTGATTATTAGTTGAACCAATCGGACGTTTACGGACAGTTAATCTCCCACCTAACTTCTTTGCTCCAACTGAATTTTGAGGTGGGAGTTTTACTGTCCGTTAACGCGGGATAAAGGGCTGTCGGAAATTCCGACAGCCTACAATGAACAACTTCCGCCTTCTTTTATTACAAGTAATTCCACAGCTAACTTCTCACATTTTTCAAGCGCAGGTACTTCCTCAAAAGACATAAAGTATATATGTTGAATCTTTTTTGCGATGTATTTTGAATCGTCGAACACACTTACGACGTTCACAACATCGCTCGCTTCTGTTTCATAAAACTCCGGTCCCATTTGAAACGGATCCCAATTCTTCACAACCTCTATCATCTTTTCATATGTACCCATTTGCTCCCCGCCTTTTCACTTTTTAATACTTTTCTTTATCCTATCACATCAGCTATTCTATAAGAAGAGAGAGAACTTTCATAACTTAACGGTTTTACAGAAGAAGGGGGCAAACTTATGCAACTATTTCATAAAACAGTCAATCGACGTGGTACTCATAGTACAAAATGGGATACGTATAAAAACGAAGAACTTCTCCATGCTTGGATTGCTGATATGGATTTCGAAGTACCACAACCAATTCAAACTGCTTTAAAGAAACGTATCGAGCATCCTATTTTCGGCTATACACTTCCTCCCGAAAATATTGGAGATATTATTTGTAACTGGACAAAAAAACAGTACAACTGGGATATTCAAAAAGAATGGATTGTCTTTAGCGCGGGAATCGTTCCAGCTCTTAGCACGAGCATACAGGCCTTCACAAAAGAAAATGATTCCATTCTCGTACAACCACCTATTTATCCACCATTTTTCGAAATGGTCACAACAAACAATAGACAATTATGCGTGAGCCCATTATATAAACAAGATAGCGCATATATGATAGACTTCGATCATTTAGAAAAACAATTTGAACAAGGTATTAAACTCATGCTTCTTTGTAGTCCTCACAATCCTATCGGACGCGTTTGGACGAAAGACGAGCTAACGAAACTCGGAGCGTTATGTACAAAATATAATGTAATTGTTGTCTCAGATGAAATTCATGCCGATATTATTTACGGAGATCGTACTCATACACCATTTGCTTCTTTATCTGAAGAATTAGCAGCACGTACCATTACTTGTATGGCTCCGAGTAAAACATTTAATATCGCTGGATTACAAGCATCGATTATTATCATTCCAAACGAAAAACTCCGTCAAGCCTTTACATCTATCCAATATAGACAAGGCTTCCACGGATTAAATACATTTGCCTATACAGCGATGCAAAGTGCCTATACAGAATGCAACGATTGGCTAAATGAAATCCGATTATATATAGAAGATAACGCTCAATTCGCTTGTAAATATATTAAAGATCACATACCTGCTCTTTCTGTAACGAAACCAGAAGGTAGTTTTTTATTGTGGATTGATTGCTCTGCCCTAAACCTTTCTCAAGACGAACGCACTACATTACTTGAGGAAAAAGGAAAAATCATCGTTGAACCTGGTGAGAAATACGGATTAGGCGGAGAAGAACATATTCGAATTAACATCGGCTGCCCAAGGTCTGTTTTAGAAGAAATTTTAAATCGACTGCGCCATACATTTTCATAATAAACTCCTTTTTCAGCTTTTGTCGGTAAATCGATATATTTTAAAAATCGCTGATATATATCAATCTGCGTTTCACAAAAAAAGCTACCATGCACGGTAGCTTTTACTTTTTCTTCATATCCGACGCTTTTTTTACAATGACACCACAAGCAATTCTATCACCCGATTTACCTACTGGTTGTGTCATACCATCATCAGCGTTTTCTGTAATAATAATAGACGCTCCATCTTTTCTATGAATCGTTGTTTTTCCTTCTTCAAGCGTTATGTGCGGCGCATCGATTTCTGCTTTAATTTTCCCAGAACCGTCTGCGATTACGTTCGGTAAATCACCGTTTTCTGCACCTTTCGGATTAAGGAGTCCATGCTTTTTATTATCAGGGTTAAAATGATTCCCAGCTGATTCAAAACGTGGTGCTTTACACTCACCAATTTCGTGCACATGTATGCCGTGCGGGCCAGGTGCGAAACCTTCCCCTTTAATCGTAATTTTCACTCCGCTTGTTTGCTGTACTACTTTTGCAGTTCCCACTTCATCACCTGAAGCGTTATGTAATTTCACGTCAATTTCTTTCGGCTTTCCTTGGTCACAACCTGCCATCAGAAATAATAAACAACAACTGAAAAAAAGCCGTTTTGTCATTCTATTCCCTCCAAAATACATTCTGCCCTTAGATTGTCCGAGCATAGAGGGAAACATACAAAAATGAGTTACTGTTTCTTGTCAGCTAACAGTTTTTCTTCAACTTTCTGTAATTGCTCCGCTTCTCGTTTTGATACACGAATAAACATACGCCACGTAGCAACAGCACCAATGATAAATAGAACGCAAACAATCCCTGGAATAATATATTCTGTTTTATCTTCCGGAAAATATAAAGGCATCATATGGAACACCACTCCTTATTATAGGATTCAAAAACCATCAGAATTTTCTGTTATATTATTTAAAATTATAGTTGAACCGATTCATATTCTCAAGGGGGGCGTTCCGAAAGCGAATGATTTCTTTGACTCCTCCTCTTACTTTCCTTACTATAAACTTGAGGTGAAAAATATGAGAGAAACAATTGAAATTGGCGAGATCGTTACTGGTATTTATAAAACTGGAAAATACATCGGTGAAGTTACAAATAGCCGTCCTGGCAGTTACGTCGTAAAAGTATTAGCCGTTTTAAAACATCCGGTGCAAGGTGACTTACATAACGTAAAACAAGCGGAAGTACCATTTTTCCATGAAAGACGTGCTTTAGCTTTCCGTGAACAGACGAACATTCCAGAACAAATGGTGAAGAAATATGCAGGAGAAATTCCAGAGTATACAGAGTCACTCAAATTAGCATTAGAAACTCAAATGAATTCATTTTCTAAAGATGATTCACCTTTTGCGGTTCGTAGTCTAGAAACATTAGAGCAGTTAAAAAAAGACTACAAACTATAAAAAAAACAAAACGACCAAATTACATACTGTGCAATTTGGTCGTTACTGTGTACTCACTTTCTTTAACACTTTTGAAAAATCAACGAGTTCTCCTAATGTCGGAGGTGCTGGTTTCACTAAATACTCTTTATCTTTTTCTACTAACTTAAAAATATTATACGTCGTCATCGCATCATCTAGCGCACAATGATGCTTACCCGTCCCTACTTTTCCATACGCCTCAATTGCTTTCCACAATCCTGTTTGATTTCTCTCACCAAAAAACTTCTTATACTCCATTGATAAATCACGGCACTGTCCTAAGAAAGGAAAGTCGACTCCCGCCATTTCACAATTATGCTTCAACACTTTCATATCCATATTTCCCCACGTAACAATGGTTGGTTTACATCTCCTTTCATATTCTGCAAGTTTTTCAACGAGTTCTGGAAACGAAATTCCTTTATCTACAGCTTCTTGTTTAATCCCTAAAAATTTCTTACATCGATCCGTTAAAGAAGGAAAAGTTTTCGGCCTAACATGAGCTGAATATGTGTCTTCTACCTTACAACCAACAACCGAAACGAGTCCTACCTCAATAATTTCCGGGAAAAATCCTTTTGGTTTTTTTCTGTGCTGGGGCATCGTAAACTCAAAATCCAAAAATAAAAATCGTTGTTCATCCATACGATCCCTTCCTTATCATCTTTGTCATTCCTTTCTATTTGACACTCCTACACGAACAAGCTCGAATGCTAATTCCATTTTAAATATTCAGATTGGATGTATCTTATATATATGTCAAATGCCCGCAAATATTTTTAAAAATACGAAAAAATGACCTTTGCAGAAAATATAACAAAATAAGCCCTTTCATTTACATCCGACATTTTTCTAATTTATAATGACGTTATGTGTGTTTCATCTAGTTAATTTTTGACACACTAATAAAAGTGAATGAAAGGAGATGAGAGTTTTGCACGAAACAACGCAAGAGCTCGCAAACTGGCAGTATTATTTTGCTATCGCAGTCTTTTTAATTACATATGCCATTATTATTTCTGAAAAAATTAATCGCGCTGTCATCGCACTTCTTGGTGCAGCACTCATGGTAATTATGGGGGTCGTTGATTTACACAACGCCTTTACGAAACATATTGAATGGGGGACGATTACACTACTCATCGGTATGATGATTTTGGTGAACATTACGAGTAAATCGGGCGTCTTCCAATACGTTGCCATTAAAGCAGCAAAAGGAGCACAAGGAAATCCAATCAAAATTTTAATTTCACTTTCCTTACTTACTGCACTTGGTTCCGCATTTTTAGATAACGTTACAACTGTACTTCTTGTTGTTCCAGTTACTTTATCTATTACGCGCATATTGCAAGTAAATCCTGTTCCTTATTTACTTTCTGAAATTATTTTTTCAAACATTGGAGGAACAGCAACATTAATCGGTGATCCACCTAATATTATGATTGGTTCTGCAAATAAGCATTTAGACTTCAATGCATTCTTGATAAACTTAGCGCCAATCGTAATTATTATTATTGCAGTGACAGCAGTCATACTTTACTTCATGTACCGTAAACAATTAATTGCTGATCCTGTACAAGTTAAAAAATTAATGAGCCTAGATGAAAAACAATACATTAAAGATCCAGTATTAATGAAAAAATCTTTAACAGTACTTGGACTTACAATTGTAGGTTTCATGACTCATTCGATTTTCCACATTGATGCAGCCATCATCGCTTTAACTGGCGCTACTGTACTTATGTTAATCGCTGTGAAAGAACATGAAATTGAAGAGGTATTCGCAAGTGTAGAATGGGTAACAATCTTCTTCTTCGCAGGACTATTCGTACTCGTTGGAGGACTTATCGATATCGGCCTTATTAAAATGCTAGCTCAAAAAGTAATTGGCATAACAGGCGGAGATATTTCTTACGCATCTATCCTTATTTTATGGGTATCTGGTATCGCCTCCGCAACAATTGATAACATTCCATTCGTTGCAACAATGATCCCACTTATTAACGATATGGCAGTTGGGCTAGGTTTATCACCTTCTGACGCACAAATCGACGTATTATGGTGGGCATTAGCATTAGGTGCTTGTCTAGGTGGAAACGGAACATTAATCGGTGCTTCTGCTAACGTAATTGTTGCAGGTATCGCAAGCCGCGAAGGACATAAGTTTAGCTACATGGACTTCTTAAAAGTCGGTTTCCCAATTATGATCGTTTCATTAATCATTTCTCATATTTATATTTATTTACGCTACCTTATGTAGTAGAAAAAGCGCTCTGATAATCAGGGCGCTTTTTTCATTACACATATTTAAAATAAACTTACTCGTTATACCTCACCGGCTCATTTCGAATAATGAACAAGTGAATCGGCAAGAACACCGAAAATGTGATGGTATGAATAATCGTAAATAATATAGAATTCGTTCCATACCTATCTAAAATTGCGTAGATCAGATAAATAGATAGCACAATCGATACAGCTGTTGCTATTAAATATAAAATTGGTACGAAATTAAAAATGAAACATGCGACATATATACCGAATACTTTCCATCCTGCTTCTTCTTTCAAGAAATCTGGTAATTTGTCTTTCGCTAAATCCCCCCATATCTTACTATTTAAAAAAGGAATAAATGCCAGAGCACCATCGGTTGCACCATCATTTTTCGCCATCGTATACAGTGCAAAAGCCGTTAATAAATATGCAATAACTGCCCAAATCAATATAACAAGAATAAACGCAAAACTAAGAGCAAAGAAACCTGCTAGTACGCCTTGATCTTCCATCTCATCCTCTCCTCTCTACTCTCAACATATTTCATTACTTTACAAGTTATGTTTTAAAATTTATCCAAACTCTCTGTATAATAAAATAAGCAAGATAATAAGAGAGGAGAACCTACTTATGCACCCATTTGTAAAAGCTTTACAAGAGCACTTCACAGCAAATCAAAATCCAGAAAAAGCAGAACCGATGGCACGTTATATGAAAAATCACTTCCCATTTCTCGGTATTCAAACTCCGGAGAGAAGACAGTTATTAAAAGACGTTATTCAAACACATACTCTCCCAGATCCAAAAGACTTCCAAGTTATCGTACGTGAGCTTTGGGATTTACCAGAACGTGAATTTCAGGCAGTAGCACTCGATATTATGCAAAAATATAAAAAGCATATAAACGAAACGCATATCCCCTTCTTAGAAGAACTCATTGTCACAAAATCTTGGTGGGATTCTGTCGATAGCATCGTCCCTACATTTTTAGGCAATATCTTTTTAAAACATCCGGAATTAATTTCTGCCTATATTCCAAAATGGATCGCATCAGATAACATATGGTTACAACGCGCCGCTATTTTATTCCAGCTAAAATATAAACAAAAGATGGATGAAGAACTTCTTTTCTGGATCATTGGACAACTACATTCTTCAAAAGAATTTTTCATTCAAAAAGCGATTGGCTGGGTCCTTCGTGAATATGCAAAAACAAAGCCGGATGTAGTTTGGGAATACGTGCAAAACAATGAGCTCGCTCCATTAAGTAAACGTGAAGCAATTAAGCATATTAAACAACATTACGGAATAAATAACGAAAAAATAGGCGAGACTCTATCATAGATAGACGCGTTCCTCTATTGAGATTTAAAAAAGAACGTGTTAGAATATGTTCATTATTATTAATATAAGTAGCGATGACGGACTTATAAGTACTTGCACAAAAAGCGATTCAGGGATAGTGAAAGCCTGAAGAAGCAAGGAAACGGCAGTCTCGAGCAATACGTGATAAAGTGGATGCACCTTTTGTGTATCAACTAGGGTGGAACCGCGGGCAAACGCTCGTCCCTAGGCAATTAAGCCTTGGGATGAGCGTTTTTTTATGTTTTTCAAAGCATATACTGCTTTTCACCAGTACCTGAGCACGTCATCGCCAATACGTTAACTTTCAAAAGGAGGATTTTATTATGTATTCAATGGAACAAGTAGTAAACTTAGCGAAACATCGCGGTTTCGTTTTCCCTGGTTCTGAAATTTACGGTGGTCTTGCAAACACTTGGGATTACGGTCCACTTGGAATCGAATTAAAAAATAACGTTAAAAAAGCTTGGTGGAAAAAATTCATTCAAGAATCTCCATACAACGTTGGTTTAGACGCAGCTATTTTAATGAACCCAAAAACTTGGATCGCTTCTGGTCACGTTGGTAACTTCAACGATCCAATGATCGACTGTAAAAAATGTAAAGCGCGTCACCGTGCTGACAAATTAATTGAAGATGCATTAGATGCAAAAGGCATTGAAATGGTTGTTGACGGTCTTACTTTCGACCAAATGGCTGACTTAATGAAAGAACATGAAGTAAAATGTCCTGATTGTGGTAGTGAAGAATTCACTGAAATCCGTCAGTTCAACTTAATGTTCAAAACATTCCAAGGTGTTACAGAGTCTAGCACAAACGAAATCTTCCTTCGTCCTGAAACAGCACAAGGTATTTTCGTAAACTTCAAAAACGTACAACGCTCTATGCGTAAAAAGCTTCCATTTGGTATTGGCCAAATCGGTAAGAGCTTCCGTAACGAAATCACGCCTGGTAACTTCACATTCCGTACACGTGAATTCGAACAAATGGAACTTGAATTCTTCTGTAAGCCTGGTGAAGATTTAGAGTGGTTCGCATTCTGGCGTGAAACTTGTAAGAACTGGTTACTTTCACTTGGTATGACTGAAGAAAGCATGCGTCTTCGTGACCACGGTGAAGAAGAGTTATCTCACTACAGTAACGCAACAACTGATATTGAATTCCGATTCCCATTCGGTTGGGGCGAACTATGGGGCGTAGCATCTCGTACAGACTTCGATTTAAAACGTCACATGGAACACTCTAACGAAGACTTTAACTATATTGATCCACAAACGAATGAGCGTTACGTGCCATACTGCATCGAACCATCTTTAGGTGCTGACCGCGTAACATTAGCATTCTTATGTGATGCATACGAAGAAGAGCAATTAGAAAACGATTCTCGTACAGTTCTTCGTTTCCACCCTGCTTTAGCACCATACAAAGCAGCTATCTTACCATTATCTAAAAAGCTATCTGAAGGTGCTACTGAAGTATTTGCAGAACTAGCTAAAGACTTCATGGTAGACTTTGACGAAACTGGTTCTATCGGTAAACGTTACCGTCGTCAAGACGAAATCGGTACACCATTCTGTATCACTTACGACTTCGACTCTGTTGAAGACAAAGCTGTTACAGTACGTGACCGTGACACAATGGAACAAGTTCGTATGCCAATTAGCGAACTAAAAGGTTTCTTAGAGAAGAAAATCCAGTTCTAATTATAAAAAAGAGGCAGCTCATGAGAGCGCCTCTTTTTACTTTTCACGTTTTTCTTTAATTGCTACTGTACATCGTGATATGCATAGTAAATCATCATTTTCATCGATGATACGCACATCCCAAACCATCGTTGAATGTCCTCTATGTATCGGTGTCCCTATCGCTGTTACAATTCCATCTTTCTTTGAGCGAATGTGATTCGCATTAATTTCCAGACCGAAACAGATGCATTTCTCTTGATCAATTAAATTGTATGAACCAACACTTGCTACTGTTTCTGCTAATGCAAGAGATGCACCACCGTGTAAAAAACCAAACGGCTGATGCGTACGCTCATCAACAGGCATCGTAGCAACCACCTTATCTTCTGTCATCTCTAACAACTCAATTCCAAGTGAATCCATTAAAGTTTTTGCCATATCGTTTCCCCCTTCTCTTACTGCAATTAAATGTATAATTTTACCTATTTATTTTCAAACTACTTATAACACTTAAATAAGGAGGTTTCACCTAAATGAAACAGAAATTTTGTATATTACTGCTTATGTTCTCCTTGCTGACTATTGTACCAAATTGTACACTAGCAGCCAAAGCATCCAACCTGAAAATCGATGTTCAGACTGTAACGCAAAAAGGTAAGAAACCTTATATAGAATATCAAATTAACAGACCTTCGTTTCACAATTTTTCCGATTCTAAATTTCAAAATAAGCTCAATTTGTATTACAAAAAGTCTACTGATAAATTTAAAACTAAATTAGAAAAAGACGCAAAAAAATATTATAAAGAAACAGAAGGATCTAGTACACCTTTTCATCCGTACGTAGCGAATGTTGATTATAAAGTCTCCTTAAATAAATCACCGTTTCTCAGCCTATATTTGAATTACTATCAATATACAGGCGGAGCACACGGTCTTTATACGTGGAAAGCAAACACATTTGATTTAAATGAAAAAAAGTTACTACACTTAGACGATTTATTTCAACAAGAAGATACATATAAAGAAGTAATACGCGCTGAGATCGTAAGACAAATTAAACAAAATGAAAGTATTTATTTTCCCGATGCAACTGAAAAGGTCATGAGCACGAAAAAGTTTCACTTCTTTTTAGAACCGGACAATCTCGTCATTTATTTCCCTTTATATGAGATTGCTCCTTATTCAAGCGGAATTCCACAATTTCGTATTCCGTATACGCTGCTAAGAGACTATTTGAAGCCTTCTTATCAAAATATTTTAATTGACAACAAGTAAATATTTTCGCTACGATAATGTTAACCTAAAAACAACAGGAGGTTAACATTATGAGAAGATTTCATGTTTTAGATTTAGCATTAGCTGCCATGTTCGTTGCTCTTATGGCCATCGGTGCAAATATTGTATCTTGGGCACCATTCTTACAAGTAGCGGGCATCCCATTATCTATGCAACCATTTTTCGCAATTTTAGCAGGGCTTCTTCTTGGAAGTAGACTTGGCGCATTATCAATGACGGTTTATATGCTTGTTGGATTAGCAGGTGCGCCAATCTTCGCTAACTTCAAAGCTGGATTTGGAGCACTTTTAGATCCTACTGGTGGTTTTATTATCGCATTTATTATCGTTGCTTACGTATCAGGAAAACTCGTAGAACAAAAGGACAAACCAACATTTCGTACATTTGCAATTGCCTCTTTCACAGGAATCATTTTAACTTATATTATCGGTACTACTTATATGTACGGGGCAGTCAATTTCTTCATGGGCGGTAATATGAGCTATAAAGCGGCTTGGATGATTATGATGTGGTTCGCAGTAAAAGATATTGTATTTACAATTATCGGTGCTATTATTGCACCTCGCATATACTATGCTGTACGCCGTTCCGCTTATCAGCATTCTCATTCGACGATTTCATAAGAAAAAAGAGTTATTTCA
>NZ_BOQB01000281.1 GCF_018332475.1 Bacillus sanguinis
TATGTTATCTAATTTATATATTATAGAATGGATTTTTAATACGGGTGGTATTTTTATGTTTTTGAAATCGTATTTCGGTATTAGAGTTGAGGTTTTCATCGTTAGTGTGCTTCTTATATATATTCCGATTTTTATTTTATTTAAATTGTTTCATTATCTCATTCCGGCTGCGATGAAGGAGAGATTATAATATGTGGACGTATATAAAACGTGATAAAAGATTTTGGATAAGCATTGGGTTTCTTCTCCTATTAGTTCTTTTGAGCATCGGAAATACGTTATGGAATGATGGACATATTAGACAAGTTACATTGCAATATGATGCGGCTGAAAATCCACAAGTGCCACCGTTTCCACCTTCATTACAATTTTTACTCGGGACAGACCGGAAAGGGTATGACCTGTTACATTTAGTCATTGAGGGCGCGAAGTGGACGATTGGTATATCTATTTTAATTGCGGTACTTAGAATGGTAATAGGTGTGTTTTTCGGTGTCGTACTCGGAACGTATATAAAAAGAGGATTTTCAAAAATTGAGGCTTTCTTTGATAGTTTTACAGTTATTCCGACAGTTATGATTGCGTATTTCTTTCTTCAATCTGCAAATGCATTTGGAAGCGGAGAGGAGACAACAACCTTTTTTGAAAGGGCTTCGTTTCAAGTAGTATTACTTGTACTGCTTGTAATGCCAGTTATTGCACTGTATGTTGCGAAGGAAGTTCGTAAATTGCGAACGGAAGAATTTGTTGATGCCGCACGCATATTAGGTGGATCGAGAAGGCATATTGTTATAAAGCATCTTTTTCCGCATCTCTATATGACGTTTATACTTGTGTTTTTTCAGCAGTTTACGCAAACTCTTACTATTTTACTGCACTTAGGGTTACTGGAAATATTCTTTGGCGGAACGGTTAAGTTTTTTGGGCCGATAGAAGAAATAGACTCTTACACACATGAATGGTCAGGTTTAATTGGAGTCTATTTTAGATCATTAACAGTTCATCCGTGGATTCCGCTCGTTCCGATTACATTTTTTGGACTTACTATTTTTTCAGGAAATATGATTGTAAAAAGTATCGAAGAGGCGATGATGAAAGTAAGGTTAGGAGGAGAGCTAGAGAAGGATGTTGTAGAAGAGGAACAATCTGTTGTGCATTCGAAAGAAGAGTTATTTACTTTTAAACATACGATGTGAAAATAAAAAGAAGCAAGC
>NZ_BOQB01000282.1 GCF_018332475.1 Bacillus sanguinis
TTAGGCGTTTCATTACATTGATATTATCTTTTTCTTTATAAAGTAAAAATGCTTCTTGCGCCCTCACAAATAAGCTGGGCTGCTCACTAAATCCACCACTATCATAAATTTTAGTTAGCGAATTATAATAAGAATCATTTTCCTTTCCACCATACATCAAATGGGCCGCATCCAGGTCTCTTTTACTTACTTCCAAAAAACTATGTTCATCAATTTTTAAATTAAATGTGGATTTAATATCACTTATTATATTCTTCACATGCTTGTCATCTCGAATTTTCCTTTTTTCAAGACAATCAGAAGATAATTCTGGTGCATCTGTTTGAGAATGTACAACTTGTTGAATAGATACACATAATACAAATACGCTTAAAATGTATAATATTTTTTTCATACTTACGTTTCACCTCAAATAATTTAGATACTATATTATTTGAGGCTTATAATATTCTTATGCTAACAATGTGAAAAGCCCTATAAATTAGACTTTTATAGGACCTTTCATATTAATATTACTTTATCAAATTCACTGGTGAGTCTAGTACTTTACTACTTTTTACGTCATATAGCCCTATAGGCGTTACCCGTATAAAAGGCAAGTGCGTTGCAGAAAAGAACAAAATGGTAAATGCCGGATCGTCATACGCGTAGCCACGCTCTTGC
>NZ_BOQB01000283.1 GCF_018332475.1 Bacillus sanguinis
AGCTTAAATACTTATCCAAAAAATAAACAACTATACAAAAAATAATACTTATAATCCAAAAAGTAGAAGTTCCCATTACTCCACCTCCTATTACTTTATTTATTATTAGAAATAAAGTGGACTATTTTATGGTTATCCTTTTCTAAATAACTTACAATCCCTTCAGGGTATGTTGGCTTCGTTTTTAATTCTTCTATATTTTTATATATTAATATAATATCTTCATATTCTTTATGTCTTATTTCATTTGTAATTCTCTCTTGAACAATCCCCCTATGTATCAATGTACAATGATGTCCTTTTTCGTTGTTCCACTCAAAAATATGCTCATTTACAACGGCTAACGCTTGAACATAGATCTTCAAATCGTATTCTTCCATTAATTCTCGCATTATTGCTTCTTTTGCTGTTTCACCAAATTCAATAGAACCACCTGGAAAACGATAAAATGTTTCGCTTAAATCACATTGTACAAGTACTTTAGAATGATTTTCATTTAAAATCATTACTTCAGCCCGTAATCGAGGACTTTTCATTTCTTCTCTCCTTATAATTGCTCATTATATGATATTACGATAGTGTTGTAATCAATATGTATTAAATAAGGAAATATAGTATTATCCCCGTTATCATTAATGAAATAGCTCCGCCTAAGGATATCAAAAACTCCTTTGATTCTCGATCATATTTCCATTCCATATATGATTCAAAACTATATAATGTAATTAAAAACAGAAAAGGTAGAAAGCCCATGTATAGAGGATTCGAAAGAAAAGAGCATATAATTATAACTACTATATAAGAAAAAATAATAATCCTGTTTCCCCATTTATGCAGCTTATTTACATATTTATTATTCCATCCTTTTTGTTTCGGTATATTTAGCCTTTTTCTCACTATATTTTCTAAAACAAATAACAATATGATCCATAAAACTAATACAACTACTTTCACATGCATTAGAGAGATCACCGCCTTTATCTTATCGTCTGGATTTTGTCCCGCTGATCACTCGGATACGTAGTACTCATTTTGTTCTCTACGTCCCAACTAATAATCGTCGCACTATCTCTTCCTAATTGCTGATGAACGTGTTCTAAAACATTATGGATATTTTCTTTAAGTACGTTATTATTTCTATTCATATCACTATACAGATTTACAGGAGTTTCATACCGCCGTTCCCCGCATTCTAATACCCCATCTGTGACCATTACAATTTGATTTTTTCCATTACGTAATTCACGAATGCCTGTTGAATAACAAGGAACAGGTAAATCAAATGTGTTTACATTTCCAATCCATTCGTAAAAATGACGTTGATTTAATGCATATTGCCCTAACTTATGTAACTCTTCATGAAATACATACACTAAACAGTCTCCTATAGATAGCCACCAAATATAGTTTTCTTTTCTTACACATAGTAAGCAAGCTGTTTCACCTTTAATTCTTCGACACTTTTCCTTAAATGAAGAAGATTGAAAGATAGTAAGTATATGATTTTCAATAGATCGAAATACTGTATCAATCGATTCATTCATCATTTCTTTTATATTTTCATATTCTTTTTCAACTGTATTTACTACTAAATCAACACTTTCTGCACTATTATGTCCGTCCAAAATCACTGCAAATTCCCAATTACCATTTGACCAAACTAAAGCACCATCTTCATTCTTTTTTGCTCCGGCACTTATATTCCCACCATATGTACCAAGCACGATGTCACCATATTGCTTTACCGAAATTTCGTCTAAACACATTTCTCTACTTCCAACCCATGAATGTTGTCTATTATTTGTTATATGCATATTCTCTCACCATATACTCTCGTATTCTTTCGCATAGTTTTTTGATTTTCTCTGCGTCACCATAAGGTGCACCAGTCCATTTCGCTAGTTCAGTCGGTGACCAAAACTCTTTGGGTGTATTTGGATAACGCGGTATGATATGCATATGCATATGTGGTACACCATTCCCTGAAACAAAAGTGTAAATATGTTCTGCACCTTCACTTTTTTTTAGGGCTTTACTTACTCTACTTGTTATAAGTCCGAACACTTTCGCTTCTTCATCTGTTAGTTCGGCAAGGCCAGGTACATGCCTTTTTATATCTATCATTACATAACCAAGGTATGTTTCTTCACTATCCCAGTAGACATGTCCAACGTAAACGAGTTCATCTTCGTAAATAGCTCCACCTGGAACTGTAATGTTTCCTTTATGTTTTTCGCAAATGAAGCAGTTTTGTTCTACTTGATTATTTGTTGACATATCCATCACCAACCTTTTCATATATAATATCATAAAAAAAGGAAAAATAGGATTTATATTCCGAAAATTCATTCTTTTGACGAATCATT
>NZ_BOQB01000284.1 GCF_018332475.1 Bacillus sanguinis
GTTTTTGCCCTCCTGATAATTCATGTGGACTTTGTTTATGGAAAGAATGCATCTTTACCTTTTTTAATGAGTCTGAAACAATTTTTTTCATAACATTTTGATTTACACATTCATTTTCTAAATAAAAAGCTACATCTTCTTCTACTGTAAGACCAATAAATTGAGCGTCTTGATCTTGCAAAATTGTTCCTACCTGTTTACTTTGTTCAAAAATACTTCCTTTCCTCGGGTCTTTTCCGTCAATTAAAATAGTACCAATACTAGTCCCTTCATAAGAAAACGGGATTAGCCCATTAATACAATGAGCTAACGTTGACTTGCCTGAACCACTACGTCCAGCAATTAATACTTTTTCCCCAGGATATATATGAAACGTAATGTCTTTTACAGTAGGCTGCGCCGCATGCTCATATTGAAAGGTGAATTGTTCAAAAGAAATAATTGGTTGCATATTAACATCCCTACTTTTCAATTTTTAAATGTGTATGTTTCTTATTAGATTTAGCTAGACCTATTGTAATTGGCAATCCAAGAACTAAAAATACAATAACATCAGCAATTGTAGCTCCTAATACTTGTATAACAATTTTGTCAAACGGTTCTCCCATCACAATAATATCGAATGCACCAGCAAATATAATAGCAATGACAATACCAATTAATCCAATAATGGCTAAATAAGAAATATCTCCCTTATTATACGTCCCGTTTTTCACACTAAATCCAACTCTTTTTTGAATGATCCCCATTGCAAAACCGATAATGCCTGAACTAATAACCCATCCCCACCAAATACCCCATCCAGCGATTGTATCTGTTACGGTATGACCGATAAGTCCTATTAACAATCCTGCCACTGGACCGAATAACGCCCCAAAAACGGTTAAAATAGCTAATGCAGGTTTAATAAATGTATTTGGTGCAATAGAAAAGCCCCAAAGTCCTAATATGCCGTATAATGCTGCTCCAATTCCAATTGCTACTACTAACTTTGTTGATAATTTGTTCATTACAATTCCCCTCTCATATTAGTCAACTTTTATTACTCTATATTTATTTTGAAAATGAATTATGCATCGACACTCCCTTTCTATACAACAAAAAATGACCTCTTACATAAGAGGTCATTTTCTTTCACGTTCAAGAATCCTCTTATCTTCCAAAAAACACATCGTGTCTTCTGCGGAATTAGCACCTTCCTATAAATGTACATAGGGGTTGCTGAGGTTTCATAGGGCCGTTCCCTCCACCTCTCTGGATAAGTATTAATTTGTAATTCGTATTATGGCACTAAGAAGCAAGAATTTCAATACTTTTCTAATTATTTCTATTTTTTGTTGAACGGTACATTTAAATCATTGTATTCTTATCGGAATTGTGAAATAATGAATTAAAAATGATTACGGGAGGAATGTATGATGAAAGTAATCGGTTTAATTGGTGGGCTAAGTTGGGAATCTACATCGTTATACTATAAACATATTAATACACTTACACTCTCTCAATATGATCAAAATGCAAAGCTTGTTTTATATAGCATGGACTTTGGTGAGGTAACTACTTTATTACAAAATCATCAATATGAAGAAGTGAAAAATGAATTAGTCACAGTTGCAAAAAAGGTTGAGAAATCTGGGGCTGAATGTTTATTAATGTGTTCCAATACGGTTCATCTATTTGCTGAAGAAGTAGAAAATGCAATATCCATTCCACTTCTTCACATCGGTGATGTAAGTGCTAAAGAAATGGTAGACCAGAATATAAAGCGTATCGGACTATTAGGGACGAAACAAACGATGGAACAAGACTTCTACAAATCACGTCTAGCGAACTATAACATTGAGACAATCATTCCAAATGAAGAGGAAAGAAATTTTATTCATTATGTTATTTTAAATGAATTAAGTAAAGGAATTATTTTAGAATCATCAAAAGAAAAGCTATTACAAATTACAAAATCATTAATTCAAAATGGCGCAGAAGGTATACTGCTAGGCTGCACTGAAATACCATTGCTCATTTCCCAAAACGACCTTACTGTTCCTGTTTTTGATACCGCTTTTTTACATGCAAATACTGCTGTTCAGTTTGCAGGATAATCATATAAAAGCATAAAGGTAGAACCTCTATGCTTTTATATAGTCTACACTATTTATTTAAAAGAGATGTAATCACTGCAATTGCTTCTTTTGGACCACCACATTCTAAAAAACTATTATTCAGTTTTCGTATTCCATGCTTATACTTTTCATTTGAAAGAACATCTGATACCGCTTCTTTTAACGTTCGCACATTAACATGCTCTTTCAATAACCTATGGGCTGCTTCAAGTTCAGTTAATCTTTGCGCTATCATTGGCTGGTCTTTATCATGTGGAATAATGACAAAGGGGACTTTAAAATAAATAGCATCGTGCACACTATTCATACCGCCATGTGTAATAAAAATATCTGCTTCACTTAATACTTCTGTTTGGGGCACGTATGAAGCAATTATAAAATTGCCTGGCGCTTTCTTAATTTTAGAACGATCATTTCTATCACCAATTGCCATTACAACTAACCCATCAAAATCTGAGAAAGCATCGATACATGTATTAAAGAATGGTTCGAGCCCTTCAAGCAGTGTTCCCATTGAAATATAAATAACTTTCTTATCTTTAAGCGATTCAAGTGGAAATTCAACATTTGTTTTACGTTTTGAAATACTTGGCCCAATAAAAATGTTATTTTCTCTGAACGAATCACTATTAGGTTGGAAGTAACGACTTGTGTACACGAGAGTAATATCTCCTTTGTTATGCATAAATTGAAGATTATTTTTAGGCTTTACTCCAAATTCACGTTCTAATCGATATAGTAACTGTTCAGAAATTTCATCAGGGTGGAATGGCATTTCTGCATTTGGATGAAAAGGTAATGTCTCCAAAAATTCAGTAGGAATTAAAAATATAGGAGAAGAAACTATGCCTGGAATTTGTAAATACTCCTTTACTAACTCACCAGCGCCAAATATATCATAAATTACGAAATCAAAATGTATGTTTTCACATAATTGTTTCGTAATTTGTAAGATATATAAAGAAGTTTGAACATGTACACGAAAGAATGAACTCAGCCCATATGGAGTTTCAGAATCAATAGAAATTTCCTTTAATAAATCTGGATGGGTATATACAGTAGCTCCCAAATCTTCAATTCTGCCTTTAAAGTGTTCTGTTGTAATATAATGTACGTGATCACCCTGTTCAGTAAAAGCTTTAACTAAACTTAATGTAGGATTTACATGTCCCTCTGCTGGAAAATTAACCATTAAAATATTTAGCACTTATTTCTCACTCCTTACATATCAATGCTCTTATTGATCATACTGTAATTATTACCGTCAATCTTCACCTAATAGTCCTAATATACTTGCTACTTTAGATTGATAAATAATTGTCAGTTATTAAATTAAAAAAGGCATCTACATAAGTAGATGCCTAACCGTGATAAGGAGTGTTCTGTGAGGTTAGAATAAGCTTTTCAGCTTGTCCTATGCTATCAATATATGATTTATTTTATAAAACGTGAATAGTTGATAGAATAATTTTCCCTCTTAAACACCCATTTTGAACCTATTCCTAAATAAGACGACTCT
The DNA here is from genome assembly GCF_018332475.1 of Bacillus sanguinis. Taxonomy (GTDB): domain Bacteria; phylum Bacillota; class Bacilli; order Bacillales; family Bacillaceae_G; genus Bacillus_A; species Bacillus_A sanguinis. Next base: position 3,640 of record NZ_BOQB01000284.1, read on the forward strand.
AGTTTCTATATTATTTCATATGCTTTAATCTTCTTGAGAGCTATCTATTTTTGTAGTTTCTCCAGTCAATCGCTTATTTTTTAATTCAAAATAAGCATCTAAAACTTCTTTTCCAATATCAGAGTTAATACCAGATTTATCATTAATAACCCACGGCACAACTACAGAGAATGCTACTTCAGGATTATCATATGGCGCATATCCTGCTAAAGTTAAATTATAACATTCTCTTCGCTCACCTTTTTCATTTCTTCCAATATCACTTTCTCCACCATATACCGTCTGTGCTGTCCCTGTTTTACCTGCTGGTTTATATGATACTTTTTGGAACGCCCTTACTCCTGTTCCATCACCTTCTTGGAATACCCTTCTAAATCCTTCTTTTACTTGATTTATATATTCCTCTTTCATATCTATCTTATTTAAAACGATGGGTTCTACTGCATGCATCACTTTACCAATCTTATCTTTTTGCGACGTTTGCTCTCTTACCTCTTGAACAATTTGTGGCTTCATTCGATATCCACCGTTTGCAATTGTTGATATATATTGTACAAGTTGAAGCGGAGTATATGTGTCATACTGGCCAATTGAGTAGTCTAATAAGAAACCAGGTTGATTGTCCTTTTTACCAATTTGTCCAGCTGTTTCGTTTGGTAAATCGATACCCGTTGGAACACCTAATCCAAATTGCCTAAAATAATACCTCATTTTATCAAAGTACTCCTGTTTAATATTTAATGAACTATTTTTCACATAATCCACACCTGCAATTTTTAATGCTGTATGAAACATATAAACGTTTGAAGAGACTTGTAACGCTCTTAAATCATCAATATTACCAAACTCTTTCCAAGACTTTTTTTCCTTAGTACCTTTAAACTTCATAGGTGCATCATAAAAATATGTACCTGGATTTATAGCTTTCGCTTCAAATCCAGTTAAAACTGTCGCACCTTTAACTGTTGATCCAAGCTCATAAGAACTAGTCATTGTGCCTAATGCATAGTCTTCAACTTCTGTTTTCCCGTCTTTTTCTACAAGTCTTTTCCCAGCCATGGATAATACTTGTCCGTTTTTCGGATTCATCATCACAACAAAAGCACGGTCCAACATGGATTCTGACCCTTTATATGCCTTTAATATTTTTTCAATACTTTCTTCTACTTTTTTCTGCAGCTCCATATCTATTGTTAAAGTTAAATTCTTACCGCTCTTTCCCTCAGAAACGGTTTCCGTTCTCATTGTATTACCTTGTTTATCTGCAACGCTTCTTACTTCTTTTTTTGTACCATGAAGTACATCTTCATATTGCTGCTCGATATAACTTTTTCCAACCCTATCATTTCGGCTATAATCACGAACCAAGTAGTAATCTAATCGTTCACTCGGTAATCCTTCATCGGAATTAGAAACATTTCCAAGAACCGATCGGAATAATCCATCATTTACATACACTCTCTCCCAATCCACCGATACGTCTACACCTGGGAGATTCGCTAAACCTTCACTAATTATAGTAAATTCCTTTTCACTAACATCTTTTTTAATAACTTGAGGAGCCATTTGATAACCAGAAGTCATCTTACTTTTAATAGCTAACACTTTTATATCTTTCTCTGTTAATTCCTGAAGATTTTTATCTGTAACCCGTTTTCTTTTTAACTCTTCTATTTTTTTATCTAGCTTCTTGCCACTAATATCTTTTTCTCTAAATGTATCTATTTCTTTTTTCGATACTAGATTTTCAGCCAGTTTCGGATTTAATTGCATCCAAAAATCTTTCTTATCTGTCTCAGTTAACTTATCTATATCTTCTTGCGGCATTTCAATTATGTCTGCAAGTTGGTTTGCGGTTTTTAATATATCTTCTGACTTTACGCCTTTCATCTTTGTGTACGTGATTGTGCGTAAAGATTTATTATCAACAACTAGATTTCCTTCTCGATCAAATATTTTCCCACGTGGGACAGATAGGCTCACAGTTGCATTTTCTCTCTTTTCTACTTCATTTTTATAAGTCTCTCCATCGAAAATTTGCACTTTACCTAGTTGTATGATCATTGCAGAAAATAATAAAAATACAAAAAGAAATAAAATATTTAACCGCGTCGGTATTGCTCTACCACTTTTTTTCTCATGCTTTTTCACCTTGTCATAATCTCCTCCTTACAGAATTCTTAATAATAATTGAATCTATATATTAAAAGTAATGCACATTTTTTATACAGTACTTTGCACAACTATTAATATACTGATAAAAACTTAATAGAAATTAAAACAAAGGTTAAGAAAAGGTAAAGTTTACTAAATTAAATATAAAAATCCCCAATAACCGAAAGCTTAACTTTTGGTTATTGGGGATTTAGTAATTTAAGAGTTAATAATTGGACGTATTGATTCAAACCTATCATCATAATTTGATAGAGATTTTTCACTCTGAGCTTTCGGCAAGTAAATCGTTACTGTTGTCCCGACTCCAACTTCACTCATAATACTTATATTCCCTTGATGACTTTCAATGATTTTATAACTTAACATTAATCCGATACCGGTACCTTTTTCTTTCGTACTATAAAAAGGCTCACCTAATCTCTTAATTCTATCTTCAGGTATCCCTATTCCTTCATCAATTACATGAATAATGACACCTTCATCGTTTATCTCTTTAATATGAATTGTAATTTTCCCGCCATCTGGCATAGCTTCGATTGAATTTTGCAAAATATTAATAAACACTTGTTTCAATTGATTTTCTGAGCATTCAATGCTTATGTCTTTGGTGTCCGCATATAGTTCTACTTGAATATTCGTCATAATTGCTTTTGTATTTATTAACGATACGACATTATAATAAATTTGATAAATATTTTTTTGTTCTGTATTTATCTCATCTGTTTTAGCAATTGATAAAAACTCTTGAAGAATCGCTTCTATTCTTTCAATTTCAGAAAGCATTAAATCAAAATATTTTTCTTGATCTTCTTTATTAATTTGAAATAACTGTATAAACCCTTTAATGACAGTTAATGGGTTCCTCACTTCATGAGCCACACCAGCTGCTAATTGACCAATTGCTGCAAGTGTATCTGATTTATTTAGCAATTCTTCTGTCTTTTTCCGTTCTGTAATATCGCGTACAATGATCATAATTTTATCATGGAATAATGGTAAGCATCTAGCTTCAAAGAAATCCATACTTCCATTAATCGCAAGTGGATATTCAACAATTACATTCGTTCCTTTTTCCTTCACTTGATGAATTGCTTCTTGAAACTGCTGTGCTACTGGAGATGGTAATACTTCGAAAAACTTTTTTCCCATAAAAGCTTCTGCCGGTACGTAAAATTTTGAAGGGGATCCTGCTTTATAATCTATAATTGTGCCATCATCTTCTGTTAAGAAACATAAATCTGGTAAAGCCTTAAAAATTAATTCCAATTCAGAAGTTTGTTGTTTTAACTGCTTTTCTATCGCTTTTAAATGTGTAATATCTACTCCGACAGCCCAATAGCTATATCCTGTTACAGGAAACTGTTCTGATATATTGGACCACATGATTGTTTTGATTTCACCATTTTTACATGTTAACTGCATTTCCCAATCCCTGAAATTTTTTCCGCAATTTAAAAATTTCGTTTGTATTTGGTGACGATAATTATGATCTGGGTACAATAATTGTAGGGCATTTGGATTCCCTATTATTTCTTTAGCTGTATAACCTGTTACAATTTCACACTCCCGATTCCACAAAACAAAATCTCCATTATAATCAAGCGCATCAACCATAACAGGCATGTTTTGTAAAATCGTATGTAGTTCCTCCTCTTTTCGAGAAAGCAACGTTGTATTTTTACTTTGAAATACCTTTGTTGCTCCATCTATAATTAGATTTGAAAGCATTTCAAAGTATTTTTGACAATTGAAAATGTCACTTTTGTTTGACCATACTACAAAAGATCCTAAATGTTGATTGTATAAAAAAATGGGGATTTCAATTTTGGGAAGTTTACATATTTTCATCTCATTTATTCCAAAAGAAAATATACATTCTTTTTCAGCATCAAGAAGTTGATGTGATATGTTGGTTAATTTATAAAACTGTTCTGCCATGGTTTCTATTGTACTCACATCAATAAGTTCCATTAGCCGCGCATTCATTCCTTTTTCACCTCAATATGTAAAATTAATACAAATTCAAAATTTATACTTCTCCATTATACGTAGAATGTGCCTTTAGGTATATAGCTGCAGAATAATTATTCGAATAAATTTTATTTTTCAATTAAAATAGAGAAGAATTTGCGTATAAAATGAATCCTTAATCAGTACGTATTTTGTTCATCACATATTAATTCTGAATGTACGACCAACCTAAAACGGGTACTCATGCAGAAACCGGATTTTAATATCAGAGTCATACACATCGATTTTAGTAGTATAAAAACACAAAAAATATAAAGTTCATAAAATTTTCACAATTAATATGAAAAATATAAACATTTATTCCAATATATTCTATATAATAAAAAGTAATAAGGCTTCTATGAATCTCATAGA
>NZ_BOQB01000285.1 GCF_018332475.1 Bacillus sanguinis
AATCAGTGGGGGTTTTCTTCATCCCCCACTGATTATTAGTCGAACCAATCGGACTTTAATGGGCAGCCCGCCCCCCACCTAACTTCTTTGCTTTCGCTGAATTTTGAGGTGGGGGTCTTACTGCCCATTAAAGTGGGATAAAAAAGAGAACTACTCTTCAAGCACTTCTCTCTTTCATCCAAACGATACATATAAAATAAATTATTAAAAATATACTATATAAACTCCATAACGTAGGTATTGCAGCTACACTTAAACAAAGTGTTTCAGGTAACAAGCAACCATAAAAGTCTTTTTGTTTAAAAGCGATGTTTTTTTGCCATCGGTTCTATATATGTATTTAATATCCACATTAATACTTTCCATACCTTTTGTTGGCTAGGTGGTAAATGAGCGTTATATACATAACTGTATTCAATTTGCTGTGTTGCACCACGATTTCGTTTAAACTCTCCAGCCCCAGCACTACAATGACAAATTAAATCTTTTTCGATAGAATCCATTGTAATAAGGAGGGAAAGTATACGATATAAACCTTGTTGCTGGTCAGAGTTTGTATGATAGCCAAGGATTGGCGTTGTCATAACTCCGTCCCTAATAAAATAAGCAATGACACCATCAATTGTATTCCCTTTTTTTATGGCCTTTATCTCAAATAAACGATGCTGAAGAGCATTCCATAAATAAGCGGGTGTAAACATTGGGTTATGGGCGGAATATTTTTCAATATATAGTTGGTTGTATAGCTGGGAAATTTGTAAAATATCCTCCCTTGTTAATTCTTCATTCGTAATAATTTCATAATTGCTTTTCTCTAATAAACTTTTATCATTTAATAAGTCTTTTCGTTTTTTTCGATTCATTTTTTTATAGTGTTTCGGATCAAATAAGTATATAGAACGAGACATAATTTTATTGTAACCGACTGTAGATAGTGCTTCTGTCGTTGCGGGATATAATTTGTTATTTAAAGAGCGAAATAGAATAGTATGCTCTGGAAATTTCTCAACTAATACTTTCGTTATTTGTTCGATTTGTTGTTCGTTGATAGAGTGATAAAGATTTGTTGAAAGCATCCAATTATTTACGACAATTACTTTATTAATATTCGTTCGTCTTAGCCAACTTCCCATAAGATGAATCGGATAGGTTAATAGCTTCTCTAGCCATGGTTTTTTCAACTCCCATAGTTCTTCTAACGCATAAGATATGTAATGTGTATAAGGAGAACATACATATGAATTTTCGAACTCTGCGTTATTAAGAGTAACTGGCAAGATGAGATCATCAATTTCTAATAGAAAGAGCTGCGTGTTAACATTTTCAATAAATGCTGTAACGCCCTTTTGAAAAAGAGGCAAGAAACTATCTCGTACATACGCTCCATCTTTTTTTGATTCCCAATCAATGCTATGCAAAGAATGAACATCATGTAACTGAATCATTTATGTTCACCACGCCTTACAAAACTTTCTATTCTTTTTAATTTTTTATCATATACTTGAATATCGTAATGTGAAAAGAAAAAATGTGGTATCGCACACTCTTTCGTAGACCATAGTGCATGTAACTCTTGCAGTACATTGGATTCACATAATTCGATATCTTCAGGTAGTGCTTTAAGTTTAATTTCAATTTTATCTACGCTGTGCTGTATTACTTTAAATTCTTGAATTTCATTAGATGCAAACAAAATTGCTCTTCTAATGAAATCTGGAAAAATAAATATTTCGCTATGATCCAATTCACTTATTCCAATGAATATATCGTCACATCGACCATCAATACGTTCTAACGCTAAGAAAGGCGAACCACAGCTGCACGGCGTTTTTTTCTCAATTAATATGTCATTGAGACGATAGCGTATAATAGGCTGTGTTTTCCTCATGAAATCAGTAATTATGGGAACGAATATCCCTTTCTCTTGATCTAAGTATTCTTTTTCAATATGAACGAGGTCTTCATTCATGTGTAATGTCCCCTGCTTGCAGGTGGTAGCAAGAAAGCCTTCTGTACATTGGTAAACTTGGTGTATCGTCTGCTTGAAAGTTGCAGAAATAAAGTCTCTATCAATATCTTCAAGCACTTCTGCTACAGAGATAATTTTCTTAGGACAAATTGTAATCAGTCCTTCTTGCTGCCAGTAAGCAATTTTCCGTAACATAGACGGAGGTGCAATTAAAATAGATGGCTTTACTTCATTTAATCGCTTGATATGCTGTTGAAACGAATCTAGTAAATCAAAAAAATGAAATGAGATTCGCTTATTTTTTGTCGCTTCGTATAAATTGCTATTTGCACGTAAGAAAAAAGCAATCGTGTGTTTATGTAGAATGCTAGAAGGAAGCACCTTTCCAATAATCGAGCCAGCCCACAACGTTTGTTCTTCTTCGGAAACGAGAAAAACCCCACGATTTCCACTAGTGCCTGATGATAAACCGACAGTTATATTACGAATGGTTGGTGAGAAATTCCGGGTCTTCTCTGCTTCAAATGCTACATGAAACGCTTCTTTCTTTGAAATATGTACTGTATTTAGTGTATCAAAATGTTCCATCATTACTTCTTTATCAATAATGGGGAGTGCAGACAAATTTCCCTTTTGAATTTCATGTGAAAACGGCTTATATAACTGGCGATAAAAAGGCGACGCTTCTATCGTGAACAAAAGTTGTTTTTCTATTTGTCGTTTATGAAACTGTTCCACTTGTTTGCGATTTGAAAATCTCAAGCCATATTTTGTTTTCAAGTATTGCTTGAGAATCCGTAGTTTATTCATAGTACACCCCTGCTTTAATTTTATCCCATGTATGTTCACAATGAGTTGGTACAATTTCAATCTCAGGTGATGTTTGTGATAAATGGTGTAACTTCTCAATATTCTTTCGATAAGACTTTGGATCGCTCGTTAAAAGGTTGGCAATCTTACTAGGAAATACAAGGTTTTGATACGTTTTACTTAGCCACACTGCGTCTGCACAAAGAAAGACAATTTTATTACTCTGTAATTGGACGAATATACCAAATTGACCAGTTGCATGTCCTGTTAAGTCAACAGCAAATAATGAGCCATCATTAAATACATCATAGCCCTCTTCAAACTTTCCATATGTAGAAGGTAAGTTAAGGGATGGAGTTTGATCAATAAATGACATCCTCTGCTCTAAATCCATCGGCAGTGTATCTTTTAGACACCCTTTTAATAGAGCACCAAACTTACTTCTCTTTTTAATATCTTCATAAGCTTTTGCGAAGGTTAATATTTTCGCTTTTGGAAAATCGGGTAAACCAGCTGTATGATCGCCATGAAAATGAGAAAGAATAATATATTTAATTTCTTCTGGCTGAATACCATCAAAAAGAAGTTGCTGTTTAATAGATTGCTCTTCCGTAAAATGTACAGGCGTCAGTTTTGCATATACAGAGTAAGGGAATTTTTTTGTCGCTTCTTTAAAGTGTCCTGCATATCCAGTATCAAATAAAATATATCCTAATTCTGGATGATGGAGTAATCCTACTGTTGCTGGAAAACAGATTTGTTTCCAACTGCCCTTGGAGTATGCGATTTTTTCTGGATGTGTGCAATATCCTGTATCATATAGCTTTAAAGAGTTGATTTTCATTGTATCTTCCACCAGTCTACAAATTTTGTAATTCCTTCTTCTATACTGACCTTTGGAGCATATCCTAGTTCTTCTTTAGCTTTATCAATACTTAACGTCTGGCTTTTTGAAAGGACGCTAACAGTATACTTTGTAAGAATAGGTTCTTTTCCGAATAAAATAGTTTTTGAGATTCCTTCTAATATAGCTGCTAGTGTAAAAGCAGTTTTGTAGGAAATTTTTTTATATCGTACTTCCTTATCAAGGCGCTTCATTACATTTTCTATGACCTCATATAAATTTACACGTTCGTCATTTGTTATATTGTATTTTTGCCCTAATGTATGTTTTGGGGAATGCATACAAAGAAGTAAAGCATCTACAACATTCTCAACATACGTAATATCAACAAGAACATTTTCTGTACCAATTCTCGGTAAAGCCCCTTTTTCACATACTTTAATAAGACGTGGAAGAATCGCATTATCTCCTGGTCCGAATAAAGCGCGCGGGCGTATTGTGATAACTGGTAAACCATGCGCGAAAGCTTGATCAATAGCTTGTTCAGCCATGTACTTCGTTGTTGCATAATGATTTACAAACGTATTAGGAAGTTTCGCATTTTCTACTACATTTTGTCGCTCATCATAATAGAAATAAATACTTGGTGTTGATACGTGGATAAGGCGTTTTATACCGTACTTTTGACTTCCCTCGATAATATGTTTCGTTCCTAACACATTCGCATTATAAAAACCTTCATATTTGCCCCAAGGGGAAGAAAGTGCGCCACTATGAAAAATATAATCTTTATCTTTACAAACTTGTAGCACACGCTCCCTGTCTTCAAGAGGACAATAAACAAACTCGATTCCATTTTGTTCTAATACCTTACCGATTCCTTTATTTCTTCCCGTTGCCGTTACTTCATAGCCCATATTCTTCAGTCGAAAGGCGAGTTTTTGTCCTAGAAAGCCCGTTCCACCAGTTACTAGCATCTTCATAAATCTTCACCATCCCACGATATGTCATATGTTGTTTGCTCTAAAATAGTCCGTTCCTGTTTATAACTTTCACGCCATAATTTATACATGCTAAAAAACTGATAAAAAAATGGTTTCCAATCATTGTGACGATAAACGATATCTGGATATGAGCATAGAACTTTTAACCATCGCTTACGTTTTTGATTACTTTTTAAATAAGGAAATCCATATAAAAGCATTGCTAACCGAATTGCACACTCCGAATTTTGTTTTGGAATAAATGAATCGTTTACTTTTTCATTAAAAAAAGCGGGCAATATTTCCTCATCGAATACATGTAATCCACTTGTAGCACGTGGATTACATTCAATTGGAATCGCATCTCCAGCCTCTGTAACGATAAAATCAAAGGCAATTTGTCCTGAGAAATTTAGCTCTTTTACAATATGCGTAACAAACTGATCAATTTTAGGATGATTCATATGCTTAAACGCGATGGTAGCACCTAAGCCTGCCGTAAATTCCGTTTTATACGTAGAGTGAGCTAACACTTCCCCAGATTGTGCAATACTGTAAGAACAATGCTGCGTTCCTTGTATAAACTCTTGTATAATATAATTCGACTTATGTGTCATGCTTTCTTTTAGAGCATCCTCTTTTGTAATAAATTCCACTTTATCAGAAAAACGGGAGTAAATCGGCTTTAATACAAAAGGAGTATGAGCTGGTGTTTTGTGCATCATTGACCTTATCGCTTCTTCATTATTTATTCTATAAGTCGCAGGTACTTGCCATCCTAAATTCTCTACGAACTGAATAAACTCCCACTTATTATGCAGTAATGAAAGTTTTTGAAAATCATCTACTAATACATGACAACATGCACTTAATTCCTCTCTATATTTAGATATATAAAACACTTCTTCACAAGTTGGAATAAGCAAATCTACATTGTGACGTTGAATAATGGATAGTAGCGCACGGATACTTTCATTTGTTTTCCACTTTGGAGATGGGATTTCATAAAAGTAATCCGTACTCTTTGAAACTTTACTTAACGGATAAGGAATACTATCTGCAATAATAACGGTATGTCCAGCGTTATGAAACAGTCTGCACAAATGCAAAGTTGCTGGTGCACGTGCCCCTGTAATTAATACTGTTTTCTTAGTATTCAAGAAGGATGCCCCCGATAGAAAGACCCGCAGAAGTACCTAGTAATAGTATTTTATTTCCGCGTTGCACTTTCTTTTGCTTAATCGCCTCGAAAAGAGCGATTGGAATAGATGCGGAAATCATATTACCATAGTCTTCAAAAATGGTCATAAAGCGTTCTTCATCAACCCCTAATTTTTTACGAATGAGTCTCATAGCTGGTCCACTTGCTTGGTGAGGCACAATTAAATCAATATCAGCTAGAGAATAACCAGTATCCATAAGGAGCTTGTCGATAAACTTTAACAAATACTTAGAAGATAGTTTAAAAATGGCTCTTCCATTCATATCGAACAAGAAGTCTTCTTTGCGTTCCTCACTATACTCCCTAGGATGAATCATCGTTCCGCCGCCACGAATTTCTGATAAATGCGCACCAGAGCTATATGTTTCCATATGGGAAGCAATAATAGAAGATGAATGATCGCCTTTTGTTATGACAACAGCTGCCGCACCGTCACCGAATAAAATACTGCTTTCATTTTGTCCCCAATTTAATCCAACAGAAGAAATTTCAGAAGAAATAATAACAACATTTTTGTATCTCCCGCATTCAATTGCGTATGAAATTGTATCAAGTGCTGTTATGAAACTTAAACATGTTGAGTTAATATCAAAACATGGAATACCAGAATGCTGTAGCCCGAGCTGTTCTTGAATAAGTGATGCTGTAGAAGGAATCGCCTGTTGAATCGTACCGCTTCCGCAAATAATACAATCGATATCATCCCAAGTTAACTTAGCATCTTCTACAGCTTTTTTTGCAGCTTCCGCCCCCATATAAGAAGACGTTTCCCCATCAACAAAGTATCGTGTTTTTACCCCAGCTTTTTTTAATGTCCAGCCTTCTGGTACGTCTAACATGTGATCTATTTCAAGAGAATCTACTTTTCGTTTTGGAAGATATGTGCCAATTCCTTTTATACTAATATATCTTTTCATTCTCTATCGCCTCTTAATCTTTTTATAAGTTCAAAAATTCCGTCATATATAACTACTGTTGTGGATACATACAG
>NZ_BOQB01000286.1 GCF_018332475.1 Bacillus sanguinis
ATATGGTAAGTGTTTTTTGATTCAAATTAACTAGTCTCTTCTATTATTTATTTATTTGTTTGTTTTTGCTTCTTTTTCAAATATTCCGCACGTAATTTTTCAATTTGCTGCTTTTTATCAAATTTGGCAGGCGTCTGTTTTTCATGAAACTTTGCCACAGCTACCTGACTTTTGTAATCCAATTGATATTTTCCCACTTTGTTCACCTACTTTTCTTGTCTTTAAAGAGAATCTATTCAACAAATATAATATACCTTATTTACTAAAGTAAACCTTATTACTTTAGTAGTTTTTCTACTGCTATCTATCTTAATCCACATATAGAAAGTTTTTCAAAAAAAAAGAGATCTTCGCATACTGCGAAGATCTCTTTTACTATTTCTTATAAAGTTTCAGAAGTAGTTTTTGCTTGCATGTGAAGTGCTAAGTAGTCAGGGCCACCAGCTTTAGAGTCTGTACCAGACATATTAAAGCCACCGAATGGTTGGTAACCTACGATTGCACCAGTACATCCACGGTTGAAGTATAAGTTACCCACATGGAATTCTTCACGTGCTTTTTCAATATGGTCACGGTTATTAGTAACAACAGCACCTGTTAAACCGTATTCTGTATTGTTTGCAATTGCTAGTGCATGATCAAAGTCTTTTGCTTTACAGAATGCTACTACTGGTCCGAAGATTTCTTCTTTCATTAAGCGAGCATCTTCTGCAACGTCAGCAACGATTGTTGGTTGGATGAACCAGCCTTTAGAATCGTCTCCTTCGCCACCTGCTAAGATTCTACCTTCTTCTTTACCAATTGCAACATAGCTCATTACTTTATCGAATGCAGCTTGGTCATTAACAGGACCCATATTTGTACCTAATACAGCTGGGTTAGCAACTGTTAATTCTTTCGTTAATTCAACAGCACGATTTAATACGTGATCGTATACATCTTCATGGATTACTGCACGAGAACATGCAGAACATTTTTGTCCTGAGAATCCGAATGCTGATGCAACGATAGATTTAGCTGCTAATTCAAGATCTGCTTCTTTATCAACAACGATTGTATCTTTACCGCCCATTTCAGCGATAACGCGTTTTAACCAAATTTGGCCTGGGTTTACTTTCGCTGCACGCTCATAAATACGGATACCTACATCACGAGATCCAGTGAAGCTCACGAAACGTGTACGAGGGTGATCTACTAAGTAGTCACCAACTTCAGAACCATTACCTGGAACGAAGTTTACTACGCCAGCTGGTAAGCCAGCTTCTTCTAATACTTCCATGAATTTCGCTGCTACTACAGGAGTTGTACTAGCTGGTTTTAGTAATACTGTGTTACCAGAAACTAAAGCAGCTGTTGTCATACCTGCCATAATTGCGAATGGGAAATTCCAAGGAGAAATGATAACACCTACTCCTAATGGAATGTAAGAGAAACGATTATATTCAATTGGACGGCTTTCTACTGGAATTCCGTCTTTTAATTTTAACATTTGACGACCATAATATTCCATAAAGTCGATTGCTTCTGCTGTATCAGCATCTGCCTCATTCCATGGTTTACCTGCTTCTTTTACAAGAATAGCAGAGAATTCATGTTTTCTGCGACGAACGATTGCTGCAGCGCGGAATAAAATGTCTGCACGCATTTCTGGCTTTGATTTTCTCCAAGTTTGGAATGTTTCATCCGCTACTTGCATTGCTTTTTCAGCTAACTCACGGCTTGCTTTTGAAACGCGACCAACAAGTTCCTCTTTATTTGCAGGGTTTACAGAAACAATTTTGTCTTCTGTAGTGATTTTTTCTCCCCCAATAATTAATGGATAGTCTTGTCCAAGATAAGATTCTACTTTCTTTAAACCTTCTTCAAACGCTAATTTGTTAGCCTCCACTGAAAAATCTGTAAATGGCTCATGTTTGTATGCTACTACCATTCTTTTTAGCCTCCCCTTAGAAAAACGTTTACATTTTACAACATTATTCTACACGATAATTTAGATTTATTCAAATATTCCTAGAC
>NZ_BOQB01000287.1 GCF_018332475.1 Bacillus sanguinis
CTTCTGTATAAAATTTAACGGCGAATCCTCGTACATCTCGATTTGTTTCATTCGCTCCTTTTGATCCAGCAACTTCAGAGAAGCGAACAAAAAGGGGTGTTTTTTTGGAAGGGTCTTGTAAAAAGTCGGCCATTGTTAGCTCTTCTAAAGATTCATATAGCTCGAATATACCATGTGCACCGTATCCACGTGCGTGAACGACTCTTTCAGGAATTCGTTCACGATCAAAATGAGCAAGCTTTTCTCGCATAAGGAAATCTTCTAGAAGGGTAGGACCACGATCGCCGACGGTTAAAGAGTTTTCATCATTTGAAATTGTAACACCTGTATTTGTTGTCATTTTCTTTCCTTCATTCTCACGCGTGAAGGATTCCAGTTGTTCTGTTTTTTTATTTTTTTTGCCGTTCATATAAAACACCTCCCATAATATACGTATTATTGTTTATAGCTTTTATGCTTATATATAGTCTGAAGATACTTTACTTTATTGGGATTATTTACCTCGAATATTCGATTTATCTTTGTTT
>NZ_BOQB01000288.1 GCF_018332475.1 Bacillus sanguinis
TCCTTTCTTTCTATTATATTATGCATTTTGATTAATGACAGTATAGTTTTTATGACTTACAACTGTAAGAGGTTCCATATCTAGTTCTCTAAAATTTTCCATAATTGTTATATCTACAATAACGGAGTTTTGATTTACTTTTTGAACACGGCCTTGCATTCCACCTTTAAATTCAATGATATCTCCAGTTTCTGCGATCTGCATAAGCAACTCTCCTTGTTACAGTTTTCCCAAAAAAGAATAATTTTGGTTTTTTTTATTTCTTCTTATTTTGAACCATATTGTCTAGTTTGTAAATGTTTCCAAAGTAAAAATTCGAAAAATATTCACTTTTTGTAAGAAAATATGCAAGAAATCCACGTTATTAGAAAAAAAAGATCGATTTAAATGTGTGTATGTTTATATAGGGGTATAATGAAGAGATACAATAACCTACTAAAGTGGGAGAAATTAGAGGCGGTAAAATGATGTTTGAACTTGTGGGGAGTGTTATAGCATTAATTTCATTTGTATTTTCTTATATAAATTTAAAAAAGATTCGTCATCATGAAACGACTACATATTATGATGGGATGGATGGTATACATGCTGGGGTCACAAATGAGAGCGGCGGGGATATGTAAAGGTGTATAACTTTCTTTTTTTGCGTGGTATGATATGTAAAAATAGTACATAATAGAGTTCGTAAGTGATGAATGGAGAGTGGAAAGAATGAGGATTTCTTTTATTCGTCATGGTCGCTTAGATCGTACTATGGAACCAATGACAGTTACTTCATTTCATGAATGGATGAAACGATATGACTTACACACTATAACAACAAAAGCTTCTATACCAATGGAAACAATTGAAACAATGGAATCAGTAAAATTAGTCGTAACGAGTGATCAAAGGCGTGCTGTACAGTCAGCAGCTGAATTAATGGATTCTTTATCTTTTATACAAAATTCTCTTTTTAGAGAAGCTGAGGTTCCTTCAAGATTTTTTTCTCCAAAATGGTTGAAATGCAAACCTAACGTATGGATGTTTATCGGACGAACATTATGGGTGCTGGGCTATCATAAAGATGTAGAGTCTTATAAGGAAGTAAGGGAGAGGGCAAAGCAAGCGGCTCATCTATTGCACCGTTACGCTCTCGTACATGGAAGTATTGCTCTTATAGGTCATAATTATGTGAATACAATGATTGGTGCAGAACTGAGAGCGATGGGATGGTCTGGTTCTCCTATTTTACATAGGAAGCCATGGGGATGTACAACCTATACATTCCAAGAAGCGATGGATGGTAATGTATTAAATACAAATTTAACATAAAAGCACACGATTTATATAAATCGTGTGCTTTCTTTTTATGATATAGAAACTTTGATGTTTAATGTTTTTACGAGATGTGCATAAGGTTCGCCTACAAGCATGACGATTTGATCCTTTTTATAACCTAGTTTTTCGTATAGTGAATAGGCACGTTTGTTTTCTAAATTAACAAGTAATGCGATTTTTTCATACTCCTTTTCAGTTGCATGGATTTCAGCAGCTTCAATTAACTTAGAACCAATTCCTTTTCCTCCATATGCACTTGAAACTGATAATGTATCAATGTAATATTCATCAAGTTCAGCTTCTTTTTCTAACGTAATTGATTCATCTTTATGTAATTCTCTTAAGTAATGTACAATTGGTGCATCAAGCATTGTTGCTTCACTACCGTGATAAGCGACAATAACCCCAACTGCAACTCCGTCTTGTTCATATACAAAACAGTTTTCGTAGCTCAGTCGATTTCTCTCTTTTGAGAACCATGTTTCCAGTCCTAGTAATACTTCTGCCTCAACTGTGCTGCCTGTGATTTTTTCAGCAATTTCGTGCAGAGCGTTATACAATAAAGGCGCTACTAGCTTCGCATCTGTCATTTTTGCTTTCCGAATCATAGTATCCCTCCTAATTCTATTTATATATTGTAGCATAGTGGTATGGAACTTTGCATAATTGTATGTCGAAATGTTTGATATAGAGAAGTAGCTATGTTAGTATATGATATTTAGTGGACATATAGTAAAGTGATATCGTTTGCGAAATAATGAAAATGAAATGAAGGTATAGCACCTGGATAATTTTACAGTTGTTGACCTAAAGAATATACGATAAAATAAAATATTGCATAGAGGTGAAATACATGGATGAGCAATTAGCAAATACAATTTTGGATCAGCTGAAAAACGGTGAAATAAAGGAGTATGTTGCAACGAAAGATGTATTTTATACGTTTAGGAAAGTTGTAGTAGGGCGTGAAGATTTTAAACATATTATTGGGAACGCGCAGCGCGGCGGACAAGTAATTTATACATATTCAGAAACGCCACGTTCGTAACTAGAAGCATATAGGGGAGGAGAATTATGGGCGATTTTAAACAAGGCATATTACCGCATTGGGATTATATGTGGAAAGATAGAGCCGGCAATAGGTTTATGGGGATGGTCATGTACCCAGAGAAACGAAAATGTTCGGCAAAAATGCTGCAGAAAATAAAAAGAGCATATGAAGAAGCTGTAGAAATTAAAGTAACTGTACAAGTTCAACATACATATCAGTACGTAGAAGGAATGATTGTGTACTTTGATGAAGAAGCTCCTGTATGTACAATGATTGATAAAGATGAAAATCCACATCATATATTTGTAAAAGATATTTTGCGTATTGAGCACTCTGAATAATCTTTTCATAAATAAGTTGAATTTCCATAATAATAATAATCTTTTTCTATAATAGTTATCTTTTAGTATGTAACGCGAACCGAAAGTATATGTATAATATTTAATAAACTAAAATTGATAAATGTAATCGTTTTTTAGAACAGATTATCGTTTCATGTCTGTTCTTTTTTGCGTGATGCTGGAGAAATATATTCCTCCAGCATTTGCCGTTTTATGACAAAATATATTGTTAACTTTTTTAAAAATAAGGTTAAATTCGTTGACAAGTTTTTTGAAAAGCACTTTATTGACATGAGTTTTAGAATGTTGTTTCATAGTCATTGTATTGAAAAAAATCGACTGTCTTGTCGAAAAGTAAAAGTTAAAAAAAGAAAGAATTTATACATATATCT
Organism: Bacillus sanguinis; assembly: GCF_018332475.1. Taxonomy (GTDB): domain Bacteria; phylum Bacillota; class Bacilli; order Bacillales; family Bacillaceae_G; genus Bacillus_A; species Bacillus_A sanguinis. Next base: position 3,105 of record NZ_BOQB01000288.1, read on the forward strand.
TGTGTCTTATTTTGAAACGTAATACAATATATAGAGAAATCAAGAAACAACATACAGAGAGTATAGATTGGAGAGGGAGGGTCGGAAATGTTAGTTGCATATGATTCTATGACAGGAAACGTGAAGCGTTTCATTCACAAATTAAATATGCCGGCCGTTCAAATTGATGAAGATCTAGTAATAGATGAAGACTTTATTCTTATTACGTATACAACAGGTTTTGGCAATGTACCAGAACGTGTTTTAGACTTTTTAGAGCGCAATAATGACAAATTAAAAGGCGTATCTGCAAGCGGCAATCGTAACTGGGGAGACATGTTCGGTGCAAGTGCTGACAAAATTTCTGCTAAATATGAAGTGCCTATTGTATCAAAATTTGAGTTATCAGGAACAAATAACGATGTAGAATATTTTAAGGAAAGGGTGCGGGAGATTGCGACACATTGAACTGAATAATGAAATCACGCAAATGCAGGACGGTTTTTATCAGCTTCATAAAGATAAAGAGGCATTAGAAGTCTTTATGGAAGAAGCTAGAGAGAATACCGTTTCTTTTAATAGCGTGGCAGAGCGAATGGAGTATATGAAAGAACATGATTACTATTACAACGTTCTGGACGAGTATAGCTTGGAGGAAGTAGAAGAGGTATATAACATCGCTTATGGTGAAAACTTCGAGTTCCAATCTTATATGGCAGCATCTAAGTTCTACAAAGATTATGCGTTAAAAACGAATGATCAAAAACAATACTTAGAAAGCTATGAAGATCGTGTAGCAATTGTGTCATTATACTTAGGACGCGGTGATGTTGCGAAGGCAAAACAATTCGCAAGCATGATTGTCAAACAAAACTACCAACCAGCGACACCAACCTTTTTAAATGCGGGAAGAAGCAGAAGAGGAGAAATGGTGTCTTGTTTCTTGTTAGAGATGGATGATAGCTTAAATTCAATCGGCTTTAACATTAATACTGCAATGCAATTATCAAAAATCGGCGGAGGAGTAGCTTTAAACTTATCTAAGCTACGCGCACGTGGTGAGCAAATTAAAGGTATCGATAACGCTGCAAGTGGTGTAGTACCTGTTATGAAATTGCTTGAAGATTCGTTTTCATATGCGAATCAGCTTGGCCAACGAAAAGGTGCCGGCGCAGTATACTTAAACATTTTCCATTGGGATATTATTGAATTCCTTGATACAAAAAAAATAAATGCCGATGAGAAGAGCCGTATTCAGTCTCTATCAATCGGAATTATCGTTCCAAGTAAGTTCTTTGAGCTTGCTGAGAAAAACGAACCTTTCCATGTTTTCGCGCCTTATACGGTGTATAAAGAATATGGAAAGCATTTAGATGACATTGATATCGATGAAATGTACGATGAATTAATGAGCAATCCGAAAGTGAAGAAGAAGCCACTAGATATTAGTGCACGTGATATGCTTATTAAAATTGCTATGATTCAGCTTGAGTCTGGTTATCCGTACTTAATGTTTAAATCAAATGCAAATAATCAACATCCACTGAAGGATATTGGAACTGTGAAGATGTCGAACTTGTGTTAAATATGTAGCACCTTCTAGTAGAAATGCTAGTCGAAAACTCCGTTAAACGGGGAAAGCCTCAAATTTGAGGTAACCTACCGTGCTAAATCTTATCTTAGAATGAAAATATAAAAGTTCAGAATGTATCTTATTATTTTGTATAGCAGAGTTATGGGACAACATAAAGTAATAAGAGACTTTCTGAAGTATTAAGATAAGTAAAAGCCTAACGACTATCCCTTATGGGAGTAGAGCGCAAGCGATTGGCGTTCGAAAAGCGGAGCACCTAATCAGGTAATGCTGCAGGTGATGATATAGTCTGTCCTGTATGGTGACATACAGCAGTTGCTTAAGCAACGGACTGAGGAGTAGCGAACTCGGTTGAACATTCGAGACAGAAATCTTCCAGCTACAAGAAACTTCTGAAATTAACGATTACGGTACAGATGACATTATCCGCCGTGATATTAACTGTAACTTAGGATCGTTAAATATCGTAAATGTAATGGAAAATAAAGAAATTCGTGAAGCAGTTCATGCGGGAATGGAAGCTTTAACAGCTGTTTCTGATATGACGATTATTCCGAATGCACCGACTGTAAAAAAAGCAAATGATGAGCTTCATTCAGTTGGACTTGGTGCAATGAACTTACACGGATATTTAGCAAAAAATAAAATCGGTTATGAGAGTGCAGAAGCGAAAGAGTTCGCTCGTACATTCTTTATGATGTTAAATTACTACTCTATTGAGAAAAGTATGGAAATTGCTAAAGAAAAAGGCGAAACATTTAAAGACTTCGATAAGTCTGATTATGCGAACGGCACATACTTTGAAAAGTATGAAACGACAGATTATAGCCCAGTAACTGAAAAAGTTCAGCAACTATTTGAAGGAATTCATATTCCGACAAAAGAAGATTGGACAAGTTTAAAAGAGCAAGTACAGAAGAATGGTTTATATAACTCATATCGTCTCGCAATTGCTCCGACACAATCGATCAGTTACGTTCAAAATGCAACTTCAAGCGTAATGCCAATCGTAAGTCAAATCGAATCAAGAACATACGCGAATGCGACAACATATTATCCAATGCCGTATTTATCAAAAGATACGTTCTGGTACTATAAATCTTCTTATGATATGAATCAGTTTAAATTAATTGATTTAATCGCAGAAATTCAAGAACATATTGACCAAGGAATTAGTACAATTCTTTATGTTAATAGCGATATTTCAACACGTGAATTAGCACGTTATTACATCTATGCACATAAAAAAGGCTTAAAGAGTCTGTATTATACGAGAACACGTAAGTTAAGCGTGGAAGAGTGTGTAGCTTGTACCGTTTAATATAAAAAAATTGAGACATGATGAGCAGGGTTTTCTGAACCCTGCTCATGCTTAGTTATCAATTTTTCATGTTTATTTAGAGAAGGGGCGATTGAATGCGTGCGGTAAACTGGAACAAAAAAGAAGATGATTTTAGTTTAATGTTTTGGAAGCAAAACATCGCTCAGTTTTGGACAGAAGAAGAAATCGCGGTGTCTTCTGACAAAAATACTTGGGCACAATTATCAAAAGAAGAGCAGGTTGCTTATAAGCGTGTATTAGGTGGTTTAACACTTTTAGATACGAAACAAGGCGGCGAAGGGATGCCACTTGTACTTGTTCATCTTGAAAATTTACAAGCGAAAAGTGTATTAGCTTTCATGGGAGCCATGGAAGAAGTACATGCGAAGAGTTACAGTCATATTTTCACAACATTAGCAACGGAAGAAGAAATTGACGACATCTTTGAATGGGTAGATAAACATCCATTACTTGAGAAAAAAGCTGGTATTGTTACTAGTTATTATCGTCGTTTATTAAAGCCTGAAGTGACGAAAAAAGAGTTATACATGGCGATGGTAGCAAGTGTATTCTTAGAAAGTTACTTATTCTATAGTGGATTTTTCTATCCGCTTTACTTAGCAGGTCAAGGTAAATTGACGGCAAGTGGTGAAATTATTAACCTAATAATTCGTGATGAGTCCATTCACGGCGTATTCGTCGGTATTTTAGCACAACAAATCTTCGCAGAACTTTCTGTAGAAGATCAACAAGAAGTGCAAAAGGAAACAGAAGAGTTATTAATGGAACTATATGAAATCGAAATGGCATACACAGAAGAAATTTACACTTCTATCGGTCTTGTAGAAGATGTAAATCGTTTCGTTCGTTACAATGCGAATAAGGGACTTATGAACTTAGGACTTGAGCCAAAGTTTGAAGAAGAAGAAATTAACCCGATCGTTTTAAATGGTTTACGTACAGATACGAAAAACCATGATTTCTTCTCTGTAAAAGGAAATGGTTACGTAAAAGCAACGAACGTTGAAAAATTAGCTGACGATGATTTCGTGTTTAATTTTTAATATATGATTATAAAGAAAAGCTGTCTT
>NZ_BOQB01000289.1 GCF_018332475.1 Bacillus sanguinis
AATAAAAAATGAAATTTGGAGTTGAGGAAATGAGAGTTGGCGTTATTATGGGAGGAGTATCCTCTGAAAAACAAGTATCAATTATGACTGGAAATGAAATGATTGCACATTTAGATAAAAATAAATATGAAATAGTACCAATTACGTTAAATGAAAAAATGGATTTAATCGAAAAAGCGAAAGACATTGATTTTGCGCTGCTCGCATTACATGGAAAATACGGAGAAGATGGGACAGTTCAAGGAACGCTTGAAAGTTTAGGCATTCCTTATAGCGGGAGCAATATGTTATCTAGCGGTATATGTATGGACAAAAACATTTCAAAAAAGATTTTACGTTATGAAGGAATAGAAACACCAGATTGGATTGAACTTACAAAAATGGAGGATCTGAGTCTTGATGAATTAGATAATTTAGGGTTTCCATTAGTGGTAAAACCAAACTCTGGTGGCTCAAGTGTTGGGGTGAAAATTGTCTATGATAAAGATGAATTAATCTCGATGCTGGAAACTGTGTTCGAATGGGATTCTGAAGTAGTAATAGAGAAGTATATTAAAGGTGATGAGATTACATGTTCAATTTTTGATGGAAAACAGTTACCTATCATTTCAATTCGACATGCGGCTGAGTTCTTTGATTACAATGCGAAATATGATGATGCAGGTACTATTGAAGAAGTTATCGAACTTCCAGCTGAACTTAAGGAACGAGTAAACAAAGCGTCACTGGCGTGCTATAAAGCATTAAAATGTAGTGTTTATGCAAGGGTTGATATGATGATGAAGGACGGTATTCCATATGTAATGGAGGTTAATACATTACCAGGGATGACACAAGCAAGTTTACTACCAAAAAGTGCAGAAGCAGAGGGAATTGATTATAGTAAACTATTAGATATGATTATTGAAACTTCATTGAGAGTAAGAAAAGAAGAAGGGTTTTAAGCAATGGTATCATGAATACTTTTGACAGTAACAAGAAGTATGTTATGATAAATACAATACGAAAATAAAATATTTATCCACTAGGGGGGCCTATTATAGGCTGAGATCAAATTGGAATTTGAGACTCTTAGTACCTGATCTGGTTAATGCCAGCGTAGGGAAGTGGGAAAGACATTGCTATTTCATGTATAAATACTGTCAATTTCACTTTCTTTACGCCTGTAAAGAAAGTTTTTTTATTATAAAGCGTTAATTGCTGTGGATAAATACTTATATTAAATAAATTACTTGGAGGGATTTATATGACTTTTTCACAATCATTACGTAAAGAAGTAGATTCAATTTGGGAAGCTAGTTTTCATCACCCTTTTATAAAAAAACTTGGTGAAGGAACGTTAGATTTAGCTAGTTTTCGCTATTATGTGCTTCAAGATTCATATTATTTGAGTCATTTTGCTAGAGTACAAACGTTAGGAGCTGCAAAAGCACAGGAATTAGAAACGACTGCTCGTATGGCACACCATGCTCAAAATACATATGAGGCGGAATTATCTTTACATGAGAATTTTGCGAAGAAACTAGGGATAACACAAGAAGAAAAAGAGAATTTTACCCCTGCTCCAACTGCATATGCATACACGTCACATATGTATCGTGCTGCGTATGAAGGACATTTAGGTGATATCATTGCAGCCATTTTACCTTGCTATTGGTTGTATTATGAAATTGGTGAACGTTTAAAAGAGTGTCAGCCAGAAGAGCCAATTTATAACGAATGGATCTCTGCTTATGGATCTGATTGGTTCCGTACATTAGTTGAAGAGCAAATTACACGGTTAGATACTATCGCTGAAAAAGTAACTGAGTCAGACCGTAAGCGAATGAAACAGCATTTTATTATTAGCAGTCAATATGAATATTCATTTTGGGAAATGGCTTATACTCTAGAAAAGTGGCCAGTGAATACAGACATAAAAGATGTAATTGGATAATGAGTAGAGGTATTGCTATTCACAGGTATGAATAATATTTATGTATATGATTTCATAAAAGAAGTATCGCAAAAAGACGCATCGATCTAAGTGCGTCTTTTTTCAATTTATAAAAATGAGCCAATGGAAAAAATAACTTAAAAATAAGTGTATGAACAAGGTGCATCATCTAGTGATAGGTCATATTTTGTAGGTGTACGTATTGAACTTAGTTTATAGCGCTATTTCTACTTAGATTTAACGAACAGAAATATAGGAAAGCATTGAAAAGGTTGAAATTTATAAACGGAGGTCATGAAAATGAATAAGTTTCAACAAGAACTACAAACATTAAGCCTTAATGATTACCAGCCTGGAAATATCGTGTATTGGGACCAACAAAACCAATATCCATATTACTATATTGAAGATGCTGTTCGTCGCTGTGGAGGTTGTGGTGGTCGTTGTGGAGGTTGTGGTGGTC
>NZ_BOQB01000290.1 GCF_018332475.1 Bacillus sanguinis
AACCGTGTCCACCTTTTGATAATGAAAATAATCTTCCAATAATTGAAGTACCAGCAATCTTATTTATGGAAAAGGATTTTGAAAAAATAAAGACTTATATAGACAATTATTTTTCTAATAACTCATAAAGAAAATAAAAGTACAGTAAAAAGAAGTCCGATAAAAAACGAGTGGCGTAGAATATTTCTATTAATCATTCGTTTTTTATTATATTTACATATCAGTCTATCGCAAATGAACTTGTACAACATATCGAAAAATATAGTGAGGTTAATATCGTTGAAGAGTTTGCTGCACCTTTACCTGTTACCGTCATATCCGATTTATTAGGAGTGCCAACAACGGACCGTAAAAAAATTAAAGCATGGTCTGATATTTTATTTATGCCGTATAGTAAAGAAAAGTTTAATGATCTGGATGTGGAAAAGGGTATAGCACTAAATGAATTTAAAGCATATCTTCTACCGATTGTTCAGGGAAAGAGATACCATTTAACCGATGATATTATTTCGGATTTAATACGAGCTGAATATGAAGGCGAAAGATTAACAGATGAAGAAATTGTAACTTTTTCTTTAGGTTTATTAGCGGCAGGTAATGAAACAACTACTAATTTAATTATTAATAGCTTTTATTGCTTTTTAGTGGATTCACCTGGAACATATAAAGAATTAAGAGAAGAACCTAAATTAATTTCAAAGGCAATTGAGGAAGTATTGCGCTATCGCTTTCCTGTTACGTTAGCTAGGAGGATTACAGAGGATACAAATATATTTGGACCTTTTATGAAAAAGGATCAAATGATTGTTGCGTGGGTAAGTGCAGCAAATTTAGATGAGAAAAAGTTTTCGCAAGCCTCTAAATTTAATATACACCGAATAGGAAATGAAAAGCATTTAACATATGGTAAAGGTGCTCACTTTTGCTTAGGGGCACCACTTGCACGTTTAGAAGCTGAGATTGCATTAAGAACTTTCATAAATGCCTTTGAAAAAATAGAGTTATCTCCATCGTTCAATTTAGAAAAATGTCTATTGGAAAATGAACAAACGTTAAATTACTTACCTATTCTTTTGAAAACTAGGTAAATCGCTCAGCAAGGTACAAATTTACTGTACCTTGTTTTTTATTTCTCAATTGTAAATTTTTGGTTGGTTATTTAGTATGGAGGTGTGTGAAAAAGAATGGAGGAGGACGCTTATGTTAACGTGTAATGGAAGTAAAACGTTTCAAACGTTCATTAAAGGTGTAACAGATTTAATGGATAGTAATTTATTAGAAAATCAAATTGTTTGTGCGATTGAAAAATTATTAGAAGAACTTTTAGAAAAGAAAACATGGCTTCCGGTAGAAAAACAGAAGGCGAATTCGGCTCAATACGCACGACACTTATTATATGAAGATCCCTTTAATCGTTTTGAAGTATTAGCTCTTGTATGGAAAGATGGACAATCTACACCTTTACATGATCATGATGGTACATGGGGAGTAGAAGGTGTTTTTAGAGGAAGGATAATGGTGCAAAACTTTATACAAACTAAACAGCTTGAAAATTCACTTGTTTATTTAACACATACAGGAAATCTTTATTTGGGAGAAGGAGAAACAGATAAAGTCATTCCACCAGCTGATTGTCATATTCTTGAAATAGCCGAAAATGAAAGCGTTGTCACTATTCATATTTACGGAAAACGTTTAGAAAAGTTTAAAATATATGTCCCAACTGAAGAAAAGAATGTGTACATGTGTGAGACGAA
>NZ_BOQB01000291.1 GCF_018332475.1 Bacillus sanguinis
ATATTTCATTTGATCTAAAGCTGCTTGTGCTCCATGTGATGCTAATTGATTAGAATTACGATTTCTAGCCATTACCAATCACCTCCTTATTTATATATAAATTGTGTTAAATTTTAATTTAAATACATGGTAATTTTTGGTTATTATTGTTTTTAAAAAAAGAGTCTCTACAATGAGAGACTCTTACATCATTTTATATTAAGAAGTTACTACTTCTAATTTTCTATTTGTTAATACTTTCATTTCTTCTTTTAATATATCTTTCGCATGATGCCCAAACCATTCGAGTGAAGCGAAATGGTCCGTATCTCTCACTTCCTGAATAATCTCTTCATAATTTACGATACCTTCAAATAGTGGGACCATACCAATACGACTTCCCGCTGCTGCATATACATTATTCGGTTCAAATACATGTAAATAATCTGCTGACGATATATTCTTAAAATGATAATGTTGTATCCACGGCTTTAGTCGATGGAAGCTGTCTATTGGATTTGCTCCAGACTCCCATATATGAAGAAAATCAAGGTTTATTTTCAAATTCGGATGATCCACTTCTCCTAATAATTCCAAAGTAGAAGGCAACGTATCCGTTAACGTATTTGGATGTGTTTCTAAAAGTACATACATATTATGCTGAGCAAATACTTCACAAATCATGCGAATGCGATTTACATACTCTTGTCTCTCTTGTTCCGAGAAATCTTCACTACCTTTTTGTCCAGCAAACGTACGAATTTTGTTCGTTTTAAACCAATTAGCTAGTTTTGCAAGTTGTTCACATTTCTCTATCGTTTTTTCAAAATCTGCCGATAATGATATGTCTAAGTAATCACTTATCATCGTAATTTCTAAGTTTTTATTCTTTAAACAATTTAATTCTCGTTCTGTCGTTTCATACTCTTGCATATACAAATTTTGTGCATGAGTCCCCCACAATTCAATTCCTTCAAAACCGTTTTCATATGCAAATTGAACGATATCAGTAAATGAAATTAATTGATGACGAAAGGAAATAGTACATAATGAATATTTCATAGGTTCGAACTCCCTTATCTTAAATTCAGTTAGGTTTTTTTAATGCTAGGACAGACTCGTTTGTTTTCATTTCTTTCCATAATAAAAACTGTTTCTCTAATTCAGCCTTTATTTGCAGTTCAATTGCATTCATTTCATCCAACTTTTCAACAATTGCTAATAACATACCTTTATTATTCGTCATGGCCATTTTAATTGCTCGATACTGTACATTTGTAAATCCTTGTACAATATCTTCTACCCGATCACACCAATAATCAAATTCTTGCTCCGAATATTGCAACGTTTCACGGAAGTATGCAAAGGCATGTTCATAACTATATTTACGAATTGCAAGTACTGGTATTTGTTTTACTGCCGCTACAAGAGCAGAAAGCGAATACCCATCTTCTTCATTTGCCATTTTTATAATTAAATTTTTCAACTCCATAGTTAGTTCATTGTCATTTCTTTTGAAAGTTTCTATGAAATAACTTGCTATCATTTCTTCTGTCGGCTCCTGAATTTCTTCTACATCAATGAAATACCCTCCACCAAATGGGTTATCTTGAACAGAGAGGAGCACTTTTTCTCTTTCCATATTCCCTTCCCAACGAAAATCAGGATCTAGCATGAACCACTCTTCTTCTTTCTCTGTCTTCGATATCATTAAATAATGTGGAAACGGTTTTTGATGGAATTTATTTTCCCTCTCAGGTAATAGAGACATATCAACCATTACAATAACATAACGATTTTCTGGCTTGTTTTCTACTAATTGTAAAAACGTTTCTACATTGCTATCTTTAGCTTTTGCATGATCATACCATTCGTTCACTTTCATGCCATACAACTTTTCATACCATAATAAATAATTATCATGGTTAATATTTTCGGAGTGATACGATATAATACCGCCTTCTGTTATATCAAAATCGCCGTCCCATAGTCCAAAATAAAAGGGACGAAAATCAATATCGCTACGCCTTTTTATAATTTCACAAAAACAACTCACTAAACAGTGAACTTTAATTGAAGTCATGTTCTCATCCACTTTCCTAAAGGTTAGTTATTCACATTTATATCCTGTAACGGCTGTAACTCTTCCATAAAATCAAGCAAAGATCCTACAGTAAGAAATGCCTTTGGATCTACCTCATCCTCTGGAACACATAGCTTTAAATCCATTTCTATGTATACAATGAGTTGTAACATCATTACCGAATCTATATATAAATCTTGATTTAAGTGCATCGTTTCTTCTAAATGCGTTATATTCTTCAGTTCCATTTTTTCTGTCATAATTTTTAATACGGCATTCTTTAATGCTTCCCGTCTCATGCTGTAACCTCTCCCATCTCTAGTAACTTTCTACTTACTTTTCCAGTTTTATTTTTCGGAATTTCAGTTACACTTTCAATTTCATGCGGAACTTTATAAGATGGTAAATGCTGCATACACCATTCTCTTATTTGCACGGGATCAATTTGAGAGATTACTTTCGCTTTAACTATTTCGCCCATCACAGGATGTTTCCCTCGATATACAATTGCCTCTTGAACACCTTCTAGTCGAAGAATCGCTTCTTCTACCTCTATAGGAAAGACTTTTAATCCTGAAACGTTAATCACATCATCCATGCGCCCCATAAAATGAAGGCCGCGCTCAGATTTATACCCCAAATCTTTCGTGAAAATTTCCTTATCATTCATTTTCACTACGATTTCTTCAGGCTTATTTTCATCTGAACCTATGCTTATACTCGCATGAGGTAATGGATTTCCTAAATCTAAATGACTTTTCATATCATGACATATACTAATACAGCCTGCTTCAGAACAACCGTATTGCTGCATCATATATGTTGTCGTTTCTTTTAGTTTATAAAATAATGCTTCTGGTAAAGGCGCTCCAGATGTCATAATTTTATGAAACTGAAATGTTCCTTGAGGGAAGCTCCCCATAATATGTAACATAAGTGGTACTGCATATATAATATGTTTCTCTGTATTGCGAACTATATTTAATGCGAATTTAGGGTTTTTATTTGTAATGATGATCGGCTTGCTTCCCCGCGTAATCGCCGATAATGTACCACATATTAGTCCGTATGAATGTGAAACAGGAGCCATAACAATCGGCACTTCATCTACTTCACAATTTAAGGCTTCATTATAAGCAGTAATTTCTGTATCCACTTCCGTCCATGCTCTACGAATCAGTTTTGGTTCTCCTGTAGTTCCAGAACTATATTGCAATAAAGAAGGCTCTTCTAGTAAAGAGTTCACTACTTCTAATTTCGTAAAATCGCCATATTCTCCACATAAAACCCCGATACAATTTGCACGCTTCGCCATTTCAATAGCCGTTTTTTTGGGCGTATCTTCATGTATAAGCAATACTGATGATTTCTTTTGTTTTAAGAAAAACACAAGCGTAATAATATCAAATGGATCTTTCAAACAAAGCGCAAATCTATTTCCTGCTGCTTCTTGAAATTGTTCCATTTCTTCGTAAACTTGTAATCTCAAATCAAAATCACTTTTGCTATACTCTTGTTTATTAACGATTAGCATAATTTCCCCCTGTAACAACTGATTTTTGTATGTTAAGTTGCCTTGCTCTATACAATGGATTTGGAACTTCATGAACAAGCGATTCCACATCCATATATAATCGACGCTTCGTTAATTGCTCCGCATAGAATGTAGGAGTGTATAGCTGGATACTTTCAAATCTATCTTTCAAGTGTGGATATCCCCTAAAATGATTTTCAATTTCTTCGACCACTATCATCCAAAAACTTTCTTCTTTCCAATCATATTCATCCGCAAGTACGAAAGCTAATTCTCCTACATTAAATAAGAACAGTGCATCTAATACCATCTCTTGTAAACATTCAATACGATCCATTTCAAAGAAATCATTCATTTTTCCATTCGCATACGTTTTATGCATTTTAGTAAAGTCCGGACACTTATTCGTTTCTTTTAAGAATGGACGATAAAACTCAAGTCCTTCATGGAAATCCTTTAATGCAATACGGACAGGTAGCCCTTCTTTATGAACTAAAATCATATTTTGTCCGTGTGATTCTAATGCGATCCCATGCTCTACAACAAGATGCACAACTGGAATAATCGCTTTTTGAATAAGTAATCGTAGCCAATTTTCTATCCCATATTTGTTTAACCATGTATCAATAACTGGTGTACCATCCTTCTCTTTTGCATATACACCATTAAAGGGAACAGCATCCTCTTCTCTATCCAAATATTTATGGACACTTTCACGCCAAATGCACCCTAATGAACCATATGTGGCTTTCTTATTCGTATCATACGTTACACTCGAAAATTCCTTTAACAAAATCACACGTGATTCATCCCTTAAATAAGAATCCTGACTTACGACATCACTTAACCAATTCGATATAGCTGGTGCACTCGCGACTGAATATGGTTTCAGCGTACGGAGTGTTGAAGTGTTAAGTATGTTAAGCGATAACTTTACATATGGTCTCTTTGGATTCGTAACATTTCTTAACGTTCTCATTGACTGTTGCGCACAATAATCGTCCGCTGATTTTCCTAAATAAATAATATTTTTACCTTGTATATGATCAACGTAATTAGGAATGATAAAATTTTCCCATTGCCAAGGATGAACAGGTAAAAATACATATTGCTTTGGATTACATCCCGCACTGTGAATTCGTTCCATGTACGCTTCTAATTTATGCGTGCCTATCTCACCTTTTAAAATATTGTCATAAATCACTTCATTTTCATAACCTACAGTTGCATATTTCTTATGGGCTGCAATCCATATAAGTTTTATTGGCCTCATAAATTCATATCCATATTGAAAATTGTCACGATATTCAAACCCAATGCGTGCTTTATAGCTTGGATGATATGGGTGACCATCAATTAAATGGCTTTCAAAGTCATCGTATGATTTTTGAGTAAATTTCAACTTATTACGTCTTTCATATTGTGCAATCGTGTCTTTAAATATCGTTTGTTCTAATTCATGAATAAAAGAATCTAATTTCGTTTGTTCTACGTTAACAATCCGAAAAACTTCTTCCAAAAATTGCGAAACTGATTGTATTTCTTGTTTTCCCTCTTGAACTCTTACTATGAATGAATCTATAGAGATACGTCCGAATGTCATTCGTTCTCTTCCATAACATTCGTACGTGACACTTTTGTTGTCCTCATCAAGTCCTTGTATAAGAAATAGAATTTGTTCTTCGTTTTCTATACGAACTGGCGTAATGATTCCCTCATAAATTAACGACTCTACTAATTGACGTAACACTCTTCTTCGTACTGAAATGTAATCTTCTGATTCAAGCGCTTTCAATATTCTCGTATGATACATGTCCACTCTCATAACTCCCTCCACCTTATGGGAAATACCATTATTTGTATTACGTGAAATTTTAATGTTATTTATGAACGGACAGCCACTTCTCTAACGAGCGGATTCTGTACCTGTACGTAAATCGCTTGTTCTAAAGGATTACTTAACTCATCGACATCAAAAAATCTCGTTAATAAATTTGCTTTACATGCCAACTGATCCTCTTCCAACAATTCTCTTAAAAAGGTCGAAGGTTCACGGTTATAAGGAAGGAACGATTCAAGTACAGATCTTAATTCCGAGAGAAGAATTTCCTCCTTAATTAATCCAGCTGTACCAAATCCATTAATGAGTCCAAACATATGGTTAAAAATTAAGTAGTAACGAAATCTCTCATCTACAATATAGTCGTCATATAAATTTCCAGTACGTTCTCCAATACCAGCTAACTCATTATTAAGTATCTCTTTCATTGAATTACAGAAATAAAAACCTTGATTATCACGGAAATAATATTTGACTGGGTAACCGCCCTTTAGCTGAACAACACTATTTTGCTGATGAGCTTCTAATGCAACACCATAACGTAAGTACATCCATACCATTGGCTTTAAAGAAATATTCATATATCGTCTAAACCACTCTAAACTTACTTCTTCACAGCTTCTACCTTCTATATCTGCTAGTTGATGAATGATATTCGATAAACGAGTACGTTCCCCAGGTATAGCGTCTTGAACTAGTCCAGCAATTAAAGTAGCGTCATTGACATGTTCGCTATAAAAAGGATTCTCTCGTATAATTACTTCAAATCCTGATTCTTGTGTTCCATAATTTAATGTAATAAATGCTGGATCACAAATAAAATCAAAGCCGGGAAACTTTTCTAGTACTTCACCAATAGCCGTATTTAACATTTCCTTCCCTTCAAGACCACTCTCAAGTTCCTTCAATTTATTAATGCGCATTGAATTTGTTACTTTTACCGGAAATGAAAACTTAAGCATATACTTTGAATCGGGATGATATAACGTCCTAAGTGATGATGTTGCCATATAATACTTACCAGCAGGACCAATATATTCAAGTACTCCTTGATCTATCCAATCCTGGACGTAAGATTGGTGTAATAACCATTCTGCCTGAAGTGGGTGAATTGGAATTAATGAATATTCATCTTTATTACAATACTTTAAGATAAATTCCTTACTAACCATCTCATCATTACGTAACTCTTCTTTTAAAATTACTGTTGTAGAATCTAATAATAATGATTTTTCATTCACTATACTTTTATGTGCCCGAAAATAATGCAGCTGGCATTCTCCTTTTAATTCTGGAGAATACATTGCACTTTTCCAATCCAATATACCTTGTCTACTCTTTGGTGTAGGGTGAGTTAAATGTCCAAATAATAAAGACTGCTCCGCTTCTATAAAGGATGTATGAAAACCATATAATGCAGATGTATCTTCTATTCTCTCTTTTGTAAATTCCTCAATATTTTGACAACTACGGATAACTCGAAGCATAAGTTCCGCAGGATTCGTCCCTTCTCCGTAGTTGATAGACATCTCTTTTATTAAAAATGTAATAACTGTAACGTAATCAGCTTTAATAACAGAATTACTTTCTCCCATTTGATAATAAAACTGTTCTCCAAACAAATGGCGATCTGTTGCTGATTTATATATAACTTCTCCATACAAAGTAACGTTCTGTGCCGATAGCCGACAATATAAATATGTGGGGACTGTATCTCTATTCAACGTATTACTGAAGATACTTTCCATTCCTTCATCCTCTGTAATCCATTCTCCACTCCCTGTTTCTCTTAAATAACAGTTTAAAAAGCTTTGTAATGTTGCATGTTCTGCGATTTGTTTCGCATGCTGCATACTGGTCCTCCTCTTTATATTAAAGCTATCG
>NZ_BOQB01000292.1 GCF_018332475.1 Bacillus sanguinis
GTAGAAGATATCTTCTACGTTTATTTTCCCGCAATTACTTGCTGATTACTTCTTTACCTTTGTAAGTACCGCATGCTTTACATACACGGTGAGCTAATTTCGCTTCACCACAGCTTGGGCACTCTACCATACCAGGTACTGATAATTTGAAATGCGTACGACGCTTTCTTTTTACTGTTTTAGAAGTTCTTCTAAAAGGTACAGCCATTCTTCCCACCTCCTTAAAAGAAATAGTTATTTTCATATGAAGGCCTGAACCAGTCTTCCGATTATTTGTCAAAAAACTTTGCAAGTCCTGCTAATCTTGGATCAACAGTCTTTTCTTTGTTTTCTTCCGAAATCACTTGCCAGTCTTGACCTTGCATCGGCGCTCCACCAGAAACATCATCACTGAAAATTTGCATTGGAATCTCCAAAAGTATATTTTCCTTGATTACGGGCAGTAAGTCAAGTACTTCTCCTTCTAAACAATGAATTTCAGCCTCAGTTTCAAATTCTTCTTGCGAAGTTTGGAACACCTCAGTTGTTTTAATGTCAAATGGTAATGTCACATCTACTAAAGAGCGAGAACACGGTAAAACCATGCTTCCAGTTATATGTAGATGGAACGTAAACTTACCGGAGCCAAAATCAACTCTTCCTGTTACATGAACAGGATTAATTTCACGAATATCTTTCTCGACCTCTTTTAGCTCACTTACATCTACCATCTCATCCAATGTCAATCCTTTATTTCTCAATTTATTCAATTGATGGATGGACCATTTCATATCATATCACCTCAAGGCAACAAACAAAATTATAGCTAGCCATTTTATATTTGTCAATGTTTTTTCTTTACACTATAATGAAGTCATCATAGTAAATATTATATAGAGTATCACGTTTTTCAAAAAGATGCTACATCGAAAGGAGAGATTACCATAAAAGCCAGTGGTATTGTTGTTGAATATAACCCTTTTCATAACGGTCATGATTATCATGTGCAACAAACAAAAAAGTTAACACACTCTGATATTACAATCGCTGTTATGAGTGGCCCTTTTTTACAGCGTGGTGAGCCAGCACTCATATCCAAATGGTATCGCACCAAAATGGCCTTATCATGCGGTGTAGACCTTGTTGTAGAGCTTCCATATGCCTTTTCAACACAAAAGGCTGAAACCTTTGCAAATGGCGCTATTTCCATTTTAAACGCCCTACACGTTTCTGAAATTTGTTTCGGTAGTGAAGATGGGAAAATAGAAAATTTTTACAACACCATTTCTGTGCAAAAAAATGAAGAAGAGACTTTTAATCATCTTGTAAAGCAATTTATGAACGCAGGTAATAGTTACGCAAAAGCTACATCTGAAGCTTTCTTACACATTTTACCTTCTGAAAAAAACATAGACATGTCACAACCAAATAATATTTTAGGTTTCCAATACATGAAAGCAATCCTGACGCAAAATAATTCTATACAAGCACAAACGATAAAAAGATTCGCATCTCATTATCATGATGAAACATTTAACGACCAACATATAGCAAGCGCAACAAGTATTCGCAAACAACTTTTTAGCAAAAATAGTTCCTTCGCAGAAATTGAGCCTTTTATCCCAAAAGCGACCGCTTCTCTTTTAGCAAGTTACAAACAAAACTACGGAATATTACATAATTGGGAACAATACTTTTCATTTTTTAAATACAAACTCATGACGATGTCTCCAGAAGACTTACGACATATATATGAAATAGAAGAAGGTTTAGAGCATCGTATTTTATCAAAAATACAAACCAATTCCTCCTTCCATTCATTCATGGAAGCATTAAAAACGAAGCGTTATACGTGGACTAGATTACAAAGAGCTTGTACACACATTTTAACAAATACAACAAAAGAAGAAATACATAGCGCAAATATAGAGCAGCATGCACCGTACATTCGTCTACTAGGCATGTCACAAAAAGGACAAACTTACCTTTCAAAAAACAAGAAAAAAATAGAGCTTCCAATCCTTACCCATACAAAAACATTTGACCATCCTACTTTACAGATAGAGCGAAAAGCCAATTCTGTATATTTCTCCATCCTGCAAGAACCATTACGAACACAACTACTAAAACAAGATGCAACACACCATCCAATTCGTTATGATGAAACAACTGCAAAATTTCTATAAAAAAACCTCTCTTTTCCAGAGAGGTTTATTTTTTCTCGCCCATTTTTTCCAAATACATTAATGCATCATCCAGCGTATCAACTGGTACAACTTTCATTTTTGTTTTAATATCTTTCGCAGCCTCAAGTGCATCTTTATAATTCGATTTCTCCGCACCTTTTTCATTTGGCGCAAAGAACACTTCAGCACCTGCATCACTTGCAGCGACCACTTTTTGCTGAATACCACCAATCGGGCCAATTTCTCCCTTTTCATTAATCGTCCCTGTTCCAGCTATTTCATGCCCTCTTGTTAAATCATCTTCCACAAGTTGATTATATATTTCTAATGTAAACATTAGACCTGCCGATGGTCCGCCTATTTCATGAGAATCAATTTTCACTTTCGGATCTACCACTAATTCTCTTTCCGTAACGATAGAAACCCCTATACCAACACGTCCATTTCCATTCGGAATGGTCTTTACATTTAAATTTTCTTTTAACTGTTTCCCATTCCTCTTGTACTCAATATTTACTGCGTCGCCTTCTTTTTTCCCTGTCATATATTCAATAAATTGCTCTGTCTTTTCAAATGTTTTTCCGTCGACAGCTATAATGACATCTCCAAGTTTAAGCTTCCCTTCTGACGGCATCCCTTTCGCTACACCAGCAACCAATACACCTTTATTTTCAAAAGAAACAGTACGATTTGCACGTTTATAAGCATTATAGATCGCTGCATTTTGCGAATCTTTCATCGCATAATTTTGGCGAAATTGATATTCTTCATCACTCTCACCTTTTTGCAATATTTCTTCCGCTTTCGAAATATGTGTATATTTATTAAACTGTGCCGCTATTAAATTCACCGCATTTGCTGGTCCCATCGAAACTGTGACAAGCATAAAATCACCAGATTCTTTCGTTCCACCCTCAACTTGAACGTAAGGCTCTAATTTGGCCGCCATTCCTGGTTTTGTTACATAATACGGTAAACGTACGTAAACAAGTAACATCGCCAATATAACCCCTATTAAAATTGCATATATAAACCGAAAACGCTTAAACATTATGTTTCTCCTTCCACTGCTCAATTAATAAAAAAATATTTGCAACATGTTTTTCCGCTTCAACTTCTCCCACTCGAATAATGGCTTCAATGTTTGTAAAAGCACGTGAACTAAATTGTTCTACAGCTGGTCGCATCATTAAATCCGATGCAATTTGTCGATTCATCACAAGCTCATGTTGCATAATTTCAATACTCTGCATAATTACATCATAAATAGACGTAACCTCCCCATTCACTTTAATCGGAGATACATCAACAGCAATAACAATATCAGCACCTAACTCTTTCACAACCGATACTGGAATGCGATCAATCACTCCGCCATCCACCAATAATCGTCCATCTATTTTTTCTGGTACAAATACTCCAGGTACAGATATGCTGGCTCTCACTGCCTCTGCAACAGGACCACTTGTAAAAACTACTTTTTCCCCCTTCAAGATGTCAGTAGCCACAACAGCCGTCGGGATATCTAACTCTTCTAAATTTTTATTATATGTAAACATTTTAATCATATCTTTGACACGTTTTCCAGCAATAAATCCCATTTTCGGAACCGTAAAATCTAAATAATATTTCCTCTTAAAAACATTTGCCAGTTTATACAGCCTTTCAACGTTTGAGCTAGCTGCATAAAATGTACCTACTAAAGCCCCCATACTACTTCCTGCAATCATATGAATCGGAATACCATTTTCCCTTAAAACTTTTATAACACCAATATGAGCAAATCCTTTTGCGCCCCCAGATCCAAGAGCTAAACCAATTTTCGGTTCTTTCATTTTTCTCACCCTTTAATTTTTTTCATTCCTTTTTCATACTTATGGTCTAAATTCACCACGTATCCACGTATACTGAAATGAACGTTTTTTGGGACAAAGGGGGATTTACTTACATGTATGAAAAATGGAAAACGGCTTTCCTTACCATATCAACACTCTTTTTAACCTTTTCTCTTGTACTCCACCCCCAAGCTGCTTTGCAAGCTTCCATTCGAGGGTTAAATATATGGTGGGAAGTTGTATTCCCTTCACTTTTACCGTTTTTCATCATTGCGGAACTTCTCATTAGTATTGGTGTTGTAAAATTTATAGGCGTTATATTAGAACCACTCATGCGACCACTTTTTCGCGTTCCAGGGATAGGCGGATTTGTTTGGGCAATGGGAATGGCTTCAGGATTCCCTGCTGGCGCCAAATTAAGCGCTAGACTGCGTAAAAGTAATCAGCTAACACAAATCGAAGCAGAGCGCCTCGTATCTTTTACAAACTCATCTAATCCACTTTTTATTTTTGGAGCTGTTTCTATCGGTTTTTTCAATAATCCGAAATTAGGAATCGTATTAGCTGCTGCACATTATTTAAGTAACTTTGCCGTCGGATTATTGATGCGTTTTTACGGCAATAACAACATTTCCACGAATGATAAACATACTATTACAAAACGTCCTTTTCAAAACCCTTTTTCAATCCTACACGAGACACGCATGCAAGAAAAAAGACCAATAGGAAAATTACTTGGGGACGCTATCGTTTCTTCTATTCAAACGTTACTTATGATTGGTGGATTTATTATTTTATTCTCTGTTTTAAATAAAATGATTACTGTATTTCATATTACAGCAGCACTTTCTCTTATTATGCAACATATTTTATCATTCTTCCAACTAACTACAGAATTTAGTATTCCGATATTATCAGGAATTTTTGAAATGACACTCGGAAGCCAAATGATCAGTCAAGTAAATGAAACACCCCTCCTGCAGCAAGCTATGGTAACAAGCTTTATTTTAGCATTTAGCGGCCTTTCTATTCAGGCACAAATTGCTAGCATATTAGCTGAAACAGATATCCGATTTAAGCCCTATTTTTTCGCACGAATTATCCAAAGTATTCTTGCTCCAATTTTTACTTTTATATTTTGGAAACCATTTTATGAAAAAGTAAGCTCTTTTTCACCTATGCAAAAAGATATCCCCGTATTTTTATCGAATCATTCTTCTATACTGCATAAAATTTGGACATCTTTCGTACACTACGGACCGATATTTACACTATTTTGTTTATATGTATATGTTATCTTATTATTTTTTCGTAGCAACAAAGAAAAACCCCGTTCACTTTAACGGGGTTTGAAACTTTTCTTTTAAAGCACGCTCTACAACAGGAGGCACAAGATCTACTACGCTTCCTCCATATCTCGCAACTTCTTTCACAATGCTCGAGCTTAAAAATGAATATTGATTGTTTGTCATAATAAAAAAGGTTTCAATATTTTCATCTAGTTTCCGATTCATAGAAGTGATTTGCATCTCATATTCAAAATCAGAAACAGCTCGTAACCCACGTAAAATCGCGTTTGCATTACGCATTTTTGCATACTCCACTAATAATCCACTATGTGAATCTACTTTTACATTCGGGATATCCTTTGTTGCTTCTCGAATTAAATCTAAGCGCTCTTCAACTGAAAAGAACGGTTTTTTTGACGAGTTATTTAAAACTACTACGTATACCTCATCAAATACTTTTGCTCCCCTTTTAATAATATCCAGATGCCCAAGGGTAATTGGGTCAAAACTTCCCGAAGAAATAGCTATACTAGTCATTCCGTCCCCTCACCTTCATACTTATAAATCGATATTGCTGTAATCCCATAATTTTCAGCTCTTACTTTTACAAGTCTCCCTATAGAATCAGGTAAAACCACATCATTACCATGCTCTGACATAATTAACCCATCTCTATGTAGCAATCCATGTTGATCCATCACACTAATTAAAGATACAATTTTTTGATCTTTATATGGAGGATCAATTAATATAAGATCGAATGATATTTCACGTTTTATAAGAGCCTTTACCGCACGTTCTGCATCATTTCGATATACTTCAGCTTGTTCCTGTATTCGACAACTTTCTAAATTTTGATGGATTACCTTTATCGCTTTATTATCTCGATCAACAAAGATTGCTTTATCAATCCCTCTACTTATAGCCTCGATTCCAAGACCACCACTACCGCCAAATAAATCAAGAGCGGTACCACCATCAAAATACGGGCCTATCATATTAAAAATTGATTCTTTTACTTTATCTGTCGTTGGACGTGTTGTATTACCTGGTACCGCTTTAAGTGGGTGCCCTTTACATTTTCCTGAAACTACTCTCATCTGTTGTCACTACCTTTATTTCAATCTATCGAGCAATTATAGAAAGCCTTTCTCCATTCAGTAACCGCTACCAAACTTTACTATTCCATGAAGTTTTCCATTCACCTTTCATCGAACAATAAGAGAACTCTTACTTAAAATAACCGCTCTGCATTTTTTATGTATTCATCTCACCATTTGCTAACACGAACCCATTATGTAAATTAGTTTCACTTTATCTTTTTTATCCTATCATAAAATAAAAAAAAGAAAAATAAAAAGCCCAACATAAAATTTAATTTCATGATGTATATCTTCATTTAGATTGGACATAAATAATTATAACAACATCACCTTCGAT
>NZ_BOQB01000293.1 GCF_018332475.1 Bacillus sanguinis
AGTGCACTTCCGGCAGTTCCGATTCCAGTCCAAATTGCGTAAGCAGTTCCCATCGGTAATGTGTCCATCGCAAGAGATAAGAAGAAGAAGCTTACGCCGAAGTTAGCGATTAAAATAACTTTTGGTGCCCAGCCTTTCTTTTCAGTGGCTACTTTCATAAAGAGTACACCAATAATTTCACAAATACCAGCTAGAATTAAAAATACCCAAGCCATTTTATGCGGCCTCCTTCGCTTCTTTTTCTTCTGTTACTCGTTTTAAACCAATTACGCCGAAGAAGATTAAGCCGATTAGTAAAACCTTTACAATAGAGAAAGGTTCCCCGAAGATGAAAATCTCTGTCAGAACGATTCCACCAGCTCCAATTCCTGTAAAGACGGCGTATACAGTGCCGACAGGTAAATCTTTATAAGCTCTAAATAATAAAACGAAACTAATTGTAATTAATAACGCAACACCAGCCCATTCAAGTGGTGCCTCCGCTTTTTTAAGTCCAATGACCCAAAAGATTTCAATAATACCAGCTATGATTACATAAATCCATGCCATATGTCATTTCTCCTTCCTACCAGTCGTTAGGTAAAGGGCTTAAAAACGACGCATTGCAAAGGAGCAATCCGTCAGTTTGAAAGGCCTCGCCAAAATACTTGCCAAGAGGCGTTTAAACGAGTCTCAAAGCGATTTAAACCTGCGAATAGTAGCTCAACCATAAGTCCGTCTAGTAAGCATAGGAAAGCTTCTAGAGCATCTTTTACTTCAATGTTATGCAGTTCACTTTTCTCGTTTGCCTGTTTAAATATAGGGAATAAAAGTTTTCCAACGTTTTCAATGTGTGCATTTGCTTTTTCGATAATTTGTTCGCGAAATGCATCGGGTGGAAAATAGGAAGTTCGTAACCAAAACATTGATTCTTCACTTTCACCAAATCGTTTTGCATAGCCCTTTAGTAACTGTAAGAGCAATTCTTCAGTAGACGAATTTGAAAATTTTTCGATATCGTCAGTGAAGCTCTGTAAATCTTTTTGAAGAGCGGATTCTAAGCATATAAAATATAGCTCTTCTTTTCCTTTAAAGTGTGCGTAAATCGATGGCTTTTTAATCCCAACTTCTTGAGCAATATTTGCTAATGAAGTTCCTTCATAGCCGTAGCGTGCGAAATGAGAAAGTGCTACAGCTTTAATGCGGTTTGCTGTCATTTTCATCCCCTACCTACCGTTCGTTAGGTTCATTATATAAGATGGAAAATATAAAGTCAATAGGTGAAGAGCTGAAAAAAGAGCGTTATAGGTAACGCTCTTTTTTAGACAGTATCCCGCTCAATTAAACGGAATGAAAGTTCTTCTGCATTGCCAACAATTTGTTCGCTTTGGATCTGTTTATGGAATAAAGAAAAAGCATGTGAGCCCATTGCGAGACCGGGATGTTCAATTGTTGAAATTTCTAACGCCTTTGAAATTTCATGATTATCGAATCCAAGGATAGCAAGGTCTTCGGGGACTCGAATGCCATTTTTTCGCGCCTCTGTTAATAAACCAGCTGCAACTTGATCGTTCGCTGTAAAAATAGCGGTTGGACGATTTTTCATGTTTACAATACGATGGAGTATTTGTGCACCGTCTTGCATTGTATAGCACTGATGAAAAATCCATTCGGGATGTAACGTTTTGCCTTCATTACGAAGTGTATCAGCAAACGCTTTTTCACGTTCCATAGAATTTACACTTGTTTTTCTTGCTAAACAAATCCCGATTTTTTCATGGCCTTTACTAAGTAAATAGGCGGTGCCGAGACGGAAGCCTTCATAATGATCTACGTAGACAGATGAAATGAGGGGGTGGTTCATTTTTTCGCATGAAATAATAGGAGCAAATTTTGCGAAAGGTTCAATTTGTTCCCATGAACTCGTTCGAGAGCAAATAATCATCCCGTCGAATTGTTTCATTTTCATCATTTCAAGAACGCGTATTTCTTCAATGCTATCGTAATTTGTTTGGCATAAATTAATGTGATATCCAGCTGCTAACGCTTCGTTTCCGATTCCTTCAATAATGGTACTGAAGTATGGAAGGTTAATGAAAGGGAGTATCACACCGATCGTATATGTTTTTCCCTTTATTAAATGAATAGCATTTATATTTTTTGCATAGTTCAATTCTTCAACAGCATCTAGAACACGCTTACGTTTTTCTTCTTTTACGTAAGGGTGATTATTAAGGACGCGGGAAACAGTTGATATGGATACACCAGCGGTTTTTGCAATTTGTTTTATATTGGCCATATGTATCACCTCTTCCTCTTATTATAAAGGGAAAATAATAAGAATGAAAAAAATCTTGACCTGAAAAGCTTTTCACAAACTATGTTATAAACATGACTTCCGTTATTCGCGTAACCTTTTTATTTGGGCGTGAGAATGATAGAGGTCTTTTTTGCGTCTATAAAAGAAGTTTTGTCAAAATGTGTGAGAATAACGTGGAAATTTTTCAAAGGGAGAGTTTGTTAATGAAGCGAATATGAATAGCATGTAAACACTTCATTCGTAAATATAGCGGTATGAAGGGGCGGAAACAAATTGAAAAAAGGAATCATTTGTTTCGTGTTTTCTAGTCTAGTGTTAAGTTCATGTTCGTTTCAGCAAACGATGCAGGAGGAAAAAAACTTTGTGGAAACAACAGGGGGAGCTACGGATCGTGTTACGGATCCAATTCCGCTGAAGGAGCTTCCGAAATATTTTCCAGTGAAATTTAAAGTTCCAGCGTTTTTACCGTATGACATTAAGAGTGACGTGAAGGGGGAAGTCAGAACGATTGGAAAAAAGAAGGCTGTTGTCATGATTAAATATAAACAGCGGGAGCCGGGGAGAAATGAGTATATTGAGTTAAATGTTGCGAACTTTTCTTATAGTTTTCCGGATCTCGTGGAAGAGAAGCGGTTTCAGGAACAAGTGAAATTGAATAATGGAGCATTCGCTTATTTTAAAAATAAGGATGATTCCGAGCGAGGAGACGAATTCGCTACGCTTATATGGAAAGAGAAAGGACTTGAATATCAACTCTTGTATCGTAATACACAAGAGAATGATAAAGATGTGATTAAGCAAAATTTATTATACATTGCGAATAATATGGAATGAAAAAACTAGCTGTATGATTCAGCTAGTTTTTGTATGTTATTATTTCTTTTTAATTTTTCCAGTCCACGTTTTGAATCCACCTTGTAATTGGTAGAAATCTTTGTAGCCTTGTTTCTTTAAGTATTGAGCCGCACGACCAGTACGGAATCCGCTTTGGCAGTATAAGTAAACTGGTTGATCTTTACGAAGTTCTTTATGACGAAGGCGAATTTGTGATAACGGAATGTTACGTGCGCCTAAAATATGCCCTGCAGTATATTCGTCTGCTTCGCGAATATCGATAAGCTGTGCTTTACGGTAGCCAGCGCGAAACTCTTCTTCTGAAAGTGTTTTAATTAATTTTTTCTGATAGAAATACATCCATACAGTGTAGCCGATGAACGCTACGATTACGGCTAATAAAATAATCCAAGTTGTTGACACGATTCTATCGCTCCCTTTTTTCTTATCCTACTTTCAATATTATAATGCCCATATGTATTTATGCAACAGATTCATTTGCATATAAGAAGAAATTTCGTATTCTTTCACAAATTTTGTCGAATTTGGTAGACTAGAGAATGTGAAAAATAATTGGTTATATGAGGTGCAGGATGGGAAAAGAAAAATGGTGTTATATTAACTCTGGTCAATGTTCACCGGCATTTAATATGGCGTTAGATGAATGTTTATTAAATTGGCAAAGTGAAAAGAAAATGCCACCAACTATTCGTTTTTATGAATGGGAAGTACCAACATTAACAGTTGGGTATTTTCAGCGTGTTGAAAAAGATATTAATATGGATGTAGTTAACGAAAAGAAATATGGATTCGTTCGTCGTCAAACAGGCGGCAGGGGTGTGCTACATGATAAAGAATTAACGTACAGTGTTATTGTGTCTGAAGATCATCCAAATATGCCAAAAACAGTTACAGAAGCGTATCGTATTATTTCGCAAGGTTTACTAGACGGTTTTAAAGCATTAGGATTAGAAGCTTATTATGCAGTTCCAAAAACAGAAGCAGACCGTGAAAATTTAAAAAATCCACGTTCAGGTGTATGCTTTGATGCACCGTCTTGGTATGAAATTGTAGTAGAAGGAAGAAAAATCGCAGGTAGTGCTCAAACACGTCAAAAAGGTGTAATTTTACAGCACGGATCGATTCCTTTAGAAATAGATTTAGATGAGCTATACGATCTGTTTTTATTCCCGAATGAACGTGTAAAAGAGCGTATGAAGAGTATGTTCTCTTCTAAAGCGGTAGCAATTAATGAATTAACAGACCGTACGTTTACAATCGAGCAGTTAATTAAAGCGTTTGAGGTTGGGTTTGAAAAAGGATTAGATGTAGAGCTTGTTCCATATGAATTAACAGAAGAACAATTACATGAAGTGCAAACATTAGCAAAAGAGAAGTATGAAAGTAAAGAATGGAATTATAAAAAATAAGAGGTGGCAATTGCCACCTCTTATTTTTTATAGTAAATTAAGTACTTTTTCTACTTTGATTCCTTTATCTTTTAAAGAA
>NZ_BOQB01000294.1 GCF_018332475.1 Bacillus sanguinis
AAGGCGTTTTTTCTATTTTCTGCGTATTGATAATATCGTTTGAGTGAAACTTTTGATTTAAATCCAACTAGTTTTATAATTTCTGATTCTGGAGTTTCTTTTTTTATTAAGTTTAAAATATAGGTGTTACGAAAGTGTTGTCCTGAGATTCCTTTGCGTAAATTAGCTCTAGATACTTCAAGGCGAATCATTTTTTGGATAGCGATTTCTGTTAATCCCTTTGGTGCATCATTTTCGTATACCCATCTGTATGTTCCACGATTAAAATCAAATGCAATAAATAATGGATCATTACTATGGTATTTTGGACGAACGGGTTCTGGGATGCTTTTGTAATAAGTATATAGTTGTTTTTTGTCTTCGTTAGTTAATGTAATTGTTCTTTCTAGCCCTGCGGTTGCTGGGATAGATAATGTGTTTGTTTCAAAGTGGACGTGGTGCATAGTTAATGCTGTAAGTTCCTGTAAGGATAATCCATAGTCGATTAGTAAATTTAAAATGGCGATATTACGATCCATTAATAAAGGGCGTACAGGACGTTGCTTCTCTGAAAGTCCCTCTAATGAAGTGACAATATGCTTTAATCTTTTTTCTTCATCAGATGAAATGAAATCTTCATTGCGGAGTGTGCGGTCTGGTTGAATAGAAATTCCTATGTCCTTTAATGGGTTAGGGATGTTTAGAAAGTGATGCATTCTATTTAATACAATAAATACACGGTGCATCGTTTTCTCTGAGTAATGTCGATTCTTTTTTAAGTCGGAAAAATAATCTTCGTAGTCTTTTGTACAAAGTGTAGCCCATATATTACTGGAAGGGAGCTTTTTGTTTTTTTCTAACCAATGTCCGAAATCTTCAATGTCATAAACATAACGTTTAATGGTTGAAGGTTTTCGGCCTTTATTCAATAAAAAAATAGAAAAGGCTTGTATTGTATCATGGAATTCCGTTGTCTCCATAGTCCCACCACCTTCATTATTTCTTATATTATAGCAAACTTTTCTGAAAATAGTCATTTGCAAGGGAGGCAGGAATAATAATATTTGGTGAGTGGATAAAATGAGGTGATTGTATGGAACAATCGATGCGAAAGAAAAATAATAATCAAATTAACATTGTGTTAAATCATCGAAAGAAAATTTCTTTACCGGCCGCGGAAAATAAAACGGTAATTTCAAGTGAAACTACTACGAAACATGAGATGCTGCAAAGAATTGAAGAAGAGATGGGAAAGCTCGTTGGAATGGATGATATAAAAAAGATAATAAAAGAAATATATGCTTGGATTTATGTAAATAAAAAAAGACAAGAAATAGGGTTGAAGTCTGAGAAGCAAGTGCTCCATATGTTGTTTAAAGGGAATCCGGGTACAGGGAAGACAACTGTTGCTAGAATGATAGGGAAATTGTTGTTTGAGATGAATATTCTATCAAAAGGGCACTTAGTTGAAGCTGAACGTGCGGATCTTGTAGGAGAATACATCGGTCATACAGCTCAAAAAACAAGAGATTTAATAAAAAAAGCAATGGGAGGTATTTTGTTTATTGATGAGGCGTATTCATTAGCGCGAGGGGGAGAGAAAGATTTTGGAAAAGAAGCAATTGATACGCTTGTGAAACATATGGAGGATAAACAACACGGTTTTGTATTGATTTTAGCCGGATATTCAAGAGAGATGAATCACTTTCTTTCATTAAATCCAGGTCTGCAATCCCGTTTTCCGTTTATAATTGAATTTGCGGATTACTCAGTAAATCAGCTGTTAGAAATAGGGAAGAGGATGTATGAAGAACGTGAATACCAGTTATCGAAAGAGGCTGAGTGGAAATTTAGAGATCATTTACATGCTGTAAAGTACTCATCGCAAATTACATCGTTTAGTAATGGAAGATATGTACGGAATATTGTTGAAAAATCGATTCGTACACAGGCTATGCGTCTGTTACAAGAGGATACGTATGATAAATATGATTTAATTGGGATATCAAGTATGGATTTGATGCTTGAAGATGAGACGCACAGTACGTAAACTGTGCGTCTGTTTTTTGTATAAGTGCTGTTACTCTTTTTTTGCTTTTTCTTGATAAGATTTATGGAAGCGTTCCATTTTAGCGCTTTTTTCGTGTGCAGAATTAGGATCGTGCCCAATTTGACCTACTGAGCTTTTTTGAGCACCTTTATTAACATGGTTTGTCATTTGTATTCACCTCGCTTTGAGGATTAGTATAAACATTATGTAAAGAAAAACTCGTTAGAAAAGAAAAACCTCTTTACGATTTGTAAAGAGGTTGGATTGCTATTTATGCATTGAACGTTCGTTTGTGTCGATGCGTCGATGCGGTAAATGCCATTTATAATGAATAGAAACCATGCGGAAGCAAACAATTAAAATGAATAAGGTGTATAGAGCCCAATCGCTAACAATAATTTGAGCGCCGATTAAGAAACCTGCTAGAATCGTCCAAAAAGCATATACTTCAGCTCGAAGAACGAGAGGTTTTCTACGGGCTAAAAGATCGCGTATAATACCGCCGCCAATGCCAGTTAAAACAGCTGCTACAATTGTAGCGCTAATTGGTAAATTTAATTTTTGAGCGTATAATGCTCCTTGTACGGCAAATGCTGATAAGCCGATAGCATCAGTGATATTTTCCCACTTTTTCCAGTGTCTAATTAATTTATTTGGAAAAAGAAAAATAATTGTCATTGATAAAAGTGCGATTTGGAATAACATGTCTTGTTGCCAAAACGCGACAATCGGATATCCGATTAATAAATTACGAAGGGCACCTCCCCCAAATGCGGTTGCCATTCCTAAAATATACACCCCGAAAATATCATAATCCTCTTCCATTGCAACAATGGCTCCGCTTAGTGCGAAAGCGATTGTGCCTATGATGCTAAAAATCTCCCATGCCATGAATTTTCTCCCCCGCTAACTAGATGAAATGTGCTTCCTCTGCTATTATATTAGAAGGTTTAAATTTCGAAAAGGATGAGTGAACATATTTGATGGAAGAAAAAGAAAAAGTCATATTAGTGGGCTGTCAATTGCCGCAAGAAGATGATGAAAAGTTTATGCATTCCATGAAAGAACTTGCATCGCTAGCGAAGACTGCACGTGCAGAATTGTTAGTGTCTACCACGCAAAAACGACCGAAGTTTCATCCGGCGACTTATATAGGTAAAGGTAAATTAGAAGAGCTCGCAATGCTAACTGAAGAATTAGAACCGGATGTGATTGTATTTAATAACGAATTAACGCCGAGTCAAATTCGGAATTTATCCTCAGTATTAGATGCGAGGGTAATTGATCGAACGCAACTCATATTAGATATTTTTGCGCAACGTGCGAAGTCGAGAGAAGGTAAGCTTCAAGTAGAATTAGCTCAGTTGCAATATACAATGCCGCGTCTTATGGGGCAAGGATTGTCTTTATCACGTCTTGGTGGTGGTATTGGAACGAGAGGGCCGGGTGAGACGAAACTTGAGACAGATCGTCGTCATATTCGATCACGGATTGATGAAATAAAGAAACAACTTGCAGTTGTTGTGGAACATCGAAAAAGATATCGTGAGAGAAGAAAAGATAATAAAGTATTTCAAGTTTCGTTAATAGGATATACGAATGCGGGGAAATCTACGCTGTTTAATAGATTAACGGAAGCTGATACATTTGAAGAAAACTTGTTGTTTGCAACGCTAGATCCGACGACAAGGAAGATGCCATTGCCTTCTGGTTATACAGTATTACTAACGGATACGGTTGGTTTTATACAGGATTTACCTACGTCATTAATTGCAGCTTTTCGTTCGACATTAGAAGAAGCTGGTGAAGCGGATGTTATTTTACATGTAGTTGATTCTGCAGACCCTAATTATGTAGGGCATGAGAAAACGGTAAAACAATTATTATCAGAACTTGAAATTAATCACATTCCTATTATTACGTTATATAATAAAAAAGATGAATTACATCAAAACTTTATTCCGTTTCCTAAAAGTGACTTCTTAATGACTAGTGCTTTTGAAGAAAATGATTTATTACATATAAAAGAAGCGATAGAAACGAAAATGAAGGAAGAAATGAATTGTTATCAAGTGGAAGTTCCTCCGAGTGAGGGTAAGTTGTTAACGCTACTCAAGACGGAAACACTATTAACAAAGATGGAGTTTCTAGAAGATAAATTTGTATATAATTGCGCAGGGTATATCTTTGCTCATTCATCGCTTAATGTGCAATTAAAGAGATACTTAGTGGAAGAAGGAGAAAATAAAAATGTTTGATCGTTTGAAAAATGGAGAAAAAATTGCTCCAATTGTAAAAGAAGTAGAGAGCCAAATTACAGAAGTGCATAAACGTGCGGATGAAGTAATTGAAAGTAATCAGTTTCGTGTATTAGAAAGTTTTCGTAAACATAAAATTAGCGATTCTCATTTTATTCCGACGACAGGTTACGGTTATGATGATATTGGCCGTGATACGTTAGAAAAAGTGTATGCGGATGTATTTGGAGCGGAAGCTGGTCTTGTTCGTCCGCAAATTATTTCAGGTACTCACGCTATTTCTACAGCGTTATTCGGTATTTTGCGTCCAGGAGATGAGTTATTGTATATCACTGGCAAGCCGTATGATACGTTAGAAGAAATCGTTGGTGTACGCGGAAAAGGTGTAGGTTCATTTAAAGAATATAATATTGGTTATAATGCAGTTCCGCTTACTGAAGAGGGGCTTGTTGATTATGGAGCTGTTGCGGCTGCCATGCATAGTAATACGAAGATGATTGGTATTCAGCGCTCAAAAGGCTACGCTACTCGTCCGTCGTTTACTATTTCTCAAATTAAAGAGATGATAGCGTTTGTTAAAGAAATTAAGCCGGATGTTGTTGTGTTTGTAGATAATTGTTATGGCGAGTTTATTGAAGAACAAGAGCCATGTCATGTTGGTGCAGATTTAATGGCGGGTTCGCTTATTAAAAACCCAGGTGGTGGAATTGTTAAAACTGGTGGTTATATTGTTGGTAAAGAACAGTATGTTGAAGCGTGTGCATATCGTTTAACATC
The DNA here is from genome assembly GCF_018332475.1 of Bacillus sanguinis. GTDB lineage: Bacteria > Bacillota > Bacilli > Bacillales > Bacillaceae_G > Bacillus_A > Bacillus_A sanguinis. The sequence continues at coordinate 5,065 of NZ_BOQB01000294.1, forward strand.
TCCAGGAATCGGTGCGGAAGCAGGAGCTTCTTTATATAGTTTGCAAGAAATGTATCAAGGTTTCTTCTTAGCACCGCATGTAGCGGGACAAGCGCTAAAAGGTGCGATTTTTACAGCTGCATTTTTAGAAAAGTTAGGAATGAATACTTCACCAGCATGGAATGCGCCAAGAACAGATTTAATTCAGTCTGTTCAATTTGATGATAAAGATCGTATGATTGCATTTTGCCAAGCGATTCAATATGCATCTCCGATTAATTCGCACTTTACTCCATATGCCAACTATATGCCGGGTTATGAAGATGATGTAATTATGGCTGCGGGAACGTTTATTCAAGGTGCGAGTATTGAGTTGTCAGCCGATGGTCCGATTCGCCCGCCGTATGTTGCTTACGTGCAGGGTGGATTAACTTATTCACATGTGAAAATTGCGATTTGTTCTGCAATTGATGCATTAATTGAAAAAGAATTATTAACAATTTCTTAAGGAGGAAGCTGTCGATTTCGACAGCTTTTTTCGTGTGAAAGTCATGATTTGTTTCATTAGAAAAAAGAATGAAAAAATTTATAAAAAATCATGTAAGAAAAGCTAACATCTATTGACACTAAACATAACATGGTATAAAATGAGAAACAGTTAAGGCGAAGGAGGAACTGAAACAATGAAAGAAGATAGACGTTCTGCCCCGCTGTTTCCTATTGGTATTGTTATGGATTTAACACAATTATCTGCACGTCAAATTCGCTACTATGAAGAACATAATCTTGTTTCTCCAACCCGTACAAAGGGGAATCGTAGATTATTTTCATTTAACGATGTAGATAAGTTGTTAGAGATTAAAGATTTATTAGATCAAGGCTTGAATATGGCTGGTATTAAACAAGTATTACTAATGAAAGAAAATCAAACAGAAACAGTGAAAGTAAAAGAAGAAACGAAAGAAATTTCAAAAACTGAGCTTCGCAAAATACTTCGAGATGAACTACAACATACAGGTAGATTTAATCGAACTTCATTGCGACAAGGTGACATTTCAAGGTTTTTTCACTAAAGATAACTGATTCTGAAGGTGTTTAGAGGGACTAAGGAGGAATTTATAATGGCTAGGTACACAAGAGAAGATATTTTCCGTTTGGCGAAAGAAGAGAATGTAAAGTATATCCGCTTACAATTTACGGACCTTTTAGGAGTAATTAAAAACGTAGAAATTCCAGTGAGCCAATTAACAAAAGCTCTTGATAACAAAATGATGTTTGATGGATCTTCTATTGAAGGTTTCGTACGTATTGAAGAATCTGATATGTACTTATATCCGGATTTAGATACTTGGGTAATTTTCCCTTGGACAGCTGAAAAAGGAAAAGTAGCTCGATTAATCTGTGATATTTACAATGCAGATGGCACTCCATTTGATGGTGATCCACGTAACAACTTAAAGCGTGTATTAAAAGAAATGGAAGCATTAGGATTCTCAGATTTCAATCTTGGACCAGAGCCAGAATTCTTCCTATTTAAAGTAGATGAAAAAGGAAATCCAACATTAGAATTAAACGATAACGGTGGATACTTCGACCTTGCGCCGATGGATCTAGGGGAAAACTGTCGTCGTGATATTGTTCTTGAACTTGAAGAAATGGGATTTGAAATTGAAGCGTCTCACCATGAGGTTGCTCCAGGGCAACACGAAATTGACTTCAAATATGCAAATGCAATTCGTTCATGTGATGATATTCAAACATTCAAACTTGTTGTAAAAACAATTGCTCGTAAACACGGTTTACATGCAACATTTATGCCAAAACCATTATACGGTGTGAACGGTTCAGGAATGCACTGTAACTTATCACTATTCAAAAATGGTGAGAATGTATTCTTCGATCAAAATGGTGACTTACAATTAAGTGATGATGCTCGTCACTTCATCGCAGGTATTTTAAAACACGCACCAGCATTTACAGCGGTAGCAAATCCAACTGTAAACTCATACAAGCGTTTAGTACCTGGATACGAAGCTCCTTGTTACGTAGCATGGTCTGCACAAAACCGTAGTCCATTAGTACGTATCCCTGCATCTCGTGGTATTAGTACGCGCGTAGAAGTACGTAGTGTTGACCCAGCTGCAAACCCATATTTAGTAATGGCTACATTATTAGCAGCAGGTCTTGACGGAATTAAAAACAAATTAACTCCACCAGCTGCAGTAGATCGTAACATCTACGTTATGACAAAAGAAGAGCGCGAAGAAGCAGGTATCGTTGATTTACCAGCAACATTAGCGCAAGCTTTAGTTACATTACAATCGAATGAAGTAGTATGTGGTGCACTAGGTGAGCATTTACTTGAGCACTTCATCGAAGCGAAAGAGATTGAGTGGGATATTTTCCGCACGCAAGTTCACCAATGGGAACGCGATCAGTATATGTCTCT
>NZ_BOQB01000295.1 GCF_018332475.1 Bacillus sanguinis
CAAGTAGCTGATAAAGAAAAATGGGATTTAACGGATATTTACGATACCATTGAAGATTGGGAAAGCGATTTTCATAAAATTGAAGTATTAACGAAAGAATTACACGAATTTAATGGAAACATTCATGATGGCAATAGTTTATTAGCCTATTTAACAAAGAGTGAAGAAATTTCTAGCATAATATCTTTAATGTTTGCTTATGCACGATTACAGTCTGATCTTGATACACGCGATACTGACGCCCAATCCCTTGTCGATAAAGTATCACAATTACACGTGAAAGTAAGTGCGGCTAAATCTTTCTTTTCCCCATTCTTACTTAGCGTAGATGAAAACACATTACATTCTTACATAGAAGAAACAGAAGGCTTACAATATTATAAAGAAGACTTATTTGAACTATACCGCTATAAAAAACATGTATTGAATAAGGACCAGGAAGAGATTTTATCCCAAATGGGCGAAGCACTTTCCTCTCCTCAGCATACATACGGCATGTTAAATAATGCAGATATACTATTTGGTGAAGTGACGACTGATGAAGGAGAAAAAGTTACTTTAACGCGCGGAATGTATGCAAAGTTAATAGAAGATGAGAATCGCGAGAAACGTAAAGAAGCTTATAAAGCTTATTACAAACCATACGTTCAATTAAAGAATTCTATCGCTTCTACTTTATCTGCTGCTATTAAAAATAATGTTACTGTTTCAAAGCTAAGAAACTATCCATCTGCTTTAGAAAAATCATTATTTGGCGACATGGTTCCGAAAGAAGTATATGAAAATTTAATTGATACGACGAAAAAAAACATTCAATCACTACATACTTATAATGAACTTCGAAAAGAAAAATTAAATGTAGATGAACTACGCCAGTACGACCTGGGCGTTGATTTAGTAGCAGGTGTAAAACAAGACATTCCATATAACAAAGCGTTTGACATCATGATTGAATCACTCGCTCCATTAGGTGAAGAATATATTGAAACATTAAAAAGCTTTAAAGATAAACGTTATATTGACGTGAGAGAAACGCCAGGAAAACGTTCCGGCGCTTATAACTTTGGTGTATACGGTGTTCATCCTTTCATTCTTTTAAATCATCACGATGATTTAAATAGCCTTTTCACTCTTACTCATGAATGCGGACACGGCATGCATACACACTACTCACACGGATACCAACCAAGAATTTCTGCACACTATACTATTTTTGTTGCAGAAGTCGCTTCTACAGTAAATGAAGTGCTATTAATTCATCATTTATTAAAAGAAGCAAAAGATGCTGCTGTACGTAATCATTTAGTAAACCATTTCATCGATAAATTTAAAGGCACTTTCTTTACACAAATCATGTTCGCTGAGTTTGAAAAAATCACACATTCAATGGCTGAGCAAGGTAAACCATTAAATGCCCAAGTCTTTAGCGAAGTTTATGAAAACTTGTTTAGAGAGTATAATGGCGACTCTCTCGTATTTGACGAAGAAGTAAAATACGGCTGGGCTAGAATACCGCATTTCTATCGTCCATTTTACGTATACAAATACGCAACTGGATTCGCTTCTGCAATCCAAATTGCTGATAAGTTATTGAGCGGCGATCCAAATACTCAAAAACATTATATTGAATTCCTTAAAGGCGGAAGTTCTGACTATCCATTAAATCTACTAAAAAAAGCTGGAGTTGATTTAACTACGCCAGAACCGATTGAAAGTGCACTAAATCGTTTTAGCTCACTTGTTGAAGAGTTTTCAGCATTATAAAAAGCATGCAGAGTATATACTCTGCATGCTTTTTTCATTTTGGTTACTTTATTCTTAGTCTATTTTCATAACCAAAAAACAAATTTGTGTCACATACTCCTCTACTAAACAATCACATTCAGGTCCCTTGATGTAAACCTCATATGGTGAATCATCTATTACATAACCATTTCTTTCAATCCATTTTTCTAACGCTATATAAGCGTAACCTATATAGTCGTAACTTCCATAATGCATAGTAGTAACGATTTGATGCGGATTTAATTTTTTTGTTTCATATTCTTGTACTACGTCTTTATCGTTCTCATGCATAACTGGAATTCTTAATTCAATATCGCTTTCATTTGGGATATACTCTTCATCATAAAAAACTGTAGAAGGCGAGCCGACTATTCGGAAATTATTCTTGTGTACTTTTTCATATAAGTCATAAAAATACTCATCCATATCATCTATATTTATTTGTAACCTTTGAGAAATTACTGTTATTTCATTTCTCATCCCAATTAATATATCGTAATTTCTATGGCGAGCAATATTCAGACCATTATTCACATTTACCATTTCATTCATTTCTGAAATAACCTGTAAATTTTGCTTCACTTCATGAGACAATTCTATAATTTGTGCTTGCATATGTTTAATAAATGAATCTTGATCTGACGACTGAAGAATGATTTTAATTTTCGGTAGAGGGAACTTATACTCCCTTAACTTTTTTATTTTCAACGCTATTTCTAACTGCCCTTGCTCATAATATCTATACCCATTTTCCGGGTTTACATATGCTGGTTTTAATATATCCTCTTTATCATAATGCCTTAGCATCCGTGTACTCATTTTACAAATCCGCGAAAACTCAGTAATTGTATACATATACTTACCCCTTGAATACATTTTCTTATACGCTTATTTTAAAACCAATCAAAAATCTTCCTAACTGAAAAAGCTTCATTCTGATTGTTCAATCTTTTCATTTTTGAAGGTAACAAATGATGAGGACAATACCACGTTAAACAATTTATTGCGCCTCCCATTGTCGATATTTCTCCTACATGAATTTGAATAGCTTGTTTCTCCGTATGCTGTTGAATATATCGTAAAACTTCCCGATCTTTAGCTAATCCAAACTTAGGCACGTAAATCGTATCACATGTTTCTAACATATTTATATACAAACCTTTTGCCGACGCTATTTTTTGATCATATTGCTCTTTCTCTGTATATGACGATGGCACAACTATAAATTCAGCTTCTGGCATTTGCTCTTGAATAATCTCTTGAACATTATATCTAAATTCATGATCCCCTAAAAAATCACTAATAAACATCGTATGTTCATCAATAAATTTAACCATTCCGTCTGCATGTGCAAGTACGTCCCCTTCTTCAGCAGGAATAATAATAACGCGGCTCACATCCAAATCCCATTCCAGTTGCTCTATAATTTCTTCTTCCGTCCAATCATAATTATCATCAAATATGCGTTCCGTTACTATAACAGTATCTTTTTTATTCCAAATCAGATTTCCACCGTCTAATATCAATGGAGATTTCACATATTCAAAGTCGTTCTTTTTCAACCATTTATTAAATTGTTGATCTAAATATCGCCATTGATCTTTCGGTAAGTAATTTGGTTGATATTTAAATTTAACTAAATGATTTGTGATAACTGGTGCAACATCTCTTAGCCAAATATCATCATACTCAAAAAAGCTTGTATGAAAGTCCTGCTCTTCAACAGATAAAGAAACAAGTTGATCAGTAAATGCTTTATTTTCATTTAAGTATTCATTAAAATAAATCAAATCTTCATAAAATGGACGATAATATTCATTTGATTTATCTGGTATTGCAGTAAAAATAATTCCATTTTGTTTTTGTTCCATAATATTTACCTCGCTTTTTAATAATGATGAAATAACTGATTTCACTAAGCGAACTATTCCTCTATTCAAATTTCGAAACGTGCAC
>NZ_BOQB01000296.1 GCF_018332475.1 Bacillus sanguinis
CCCAACAAGTAAATACTTTATTTCAACAACTACTAAAATAAGGAGGGGAAAATCCCCTCCTTATTGCTTATTGCGCTTTAATTTTCTCAAGAATTCCTTCATCAAATGCACCATTTTTCAGCATTTCGATTTCTAATTTATATGGCGGCTTCTTATCTTTTTTATCTTCACCTACATACGGCGTTTCAAGAATTTTTGGTACGTGCATTAACTGCGGGTGATGCACAATATGATGCAACGCTTTATAACCGATATGACCGAAACCGATATTTTCATGACGGTCCTTTCCTGCGCCGCGTACATTTTTACTATCATTAATATGAAGTACTTGCAAACGATCAATACCAACAATCTTATCAAATTCATTTAATACGCCGTCAAAATCATTTACAATATCATATCCTGCATCGTGCGTATGACACGTATCAAAGCATACTGATAATTTTTCATTATATTTTACACCATCAATAATCTTTGCAATTTCTTCAAAGCTACGACCGCATTCTGTTCCTTTTCCTGCCATCGTTTCTAACGCAATGTTAACTGTCTGTTCTGGCGTTAACACTTCATTAAGCCCTTTAATAATTTGTTGAATACCAGCATCCGCTCCTGCACCAACGTGCGCACCTGGGTGAAGAACGATTTGTTTCGCCACACCTAATGCCGATGTTCTTTCAATTTCCATACGAAGGAAGTCTACACCTAATTGGAAGGTTTCTGGCTTCGTCGTATTCCCAACATTAATAATATATGGAGCATGTACGATAATTTCCTCAATACCGTTTAGTTCCATATGTTTTCTTCCTGCTTCTATGTTCAATTCTTCAATTGGTTTTCTTCGTGTGTTTTGCGGTGCACCTGTATAAATCATAAACGTCGTTGCACCATATGAAACAGCCTCTTCACTTGCTGCTAATAACATTTTCTTACCACTCATGGAAACATGAGATCCAATCTTTAACATACAATCACCTCTTCAATATACAATAGATATAATGATAGCATAATTTGTAGAAATATGTAGTGAATTGTTTATTCCTAAAACACTACGCAAATTGCAACTAGCTACAGCACAACTTTAATCAGTGTTTTTTCCATTTCCACTGACTATTCTCTCGCAAATAGCCGGATAAAAAAAGATAAGGGGGCTCCCCTTATCTTTTTTTATTGCTATATTTTTTCTTCACTTTGTCACGTTCTGTTGCAAGTTTACGTTTATAGTTTGGTTTTACTTTTTTCGGCTTTTTAATAACTTTTGTTGCCATAACGTCAAGTTCATCATTTGGTTTTTTACGGCTCTTACGACGACGACGCTCACCTAAATCGGCCCACTCATCTCCGCGTAAATCTACATGCTTGAACTCAATATGACGTTGTTTTTCTAAACTATCTAATGCTTCTTCGTTTGCTGGATCATAAATCGTCACTGCAATACCTGAATGCCCTGCACGTGCTGTTCTTCCAACGCGGTGAACGAAGAAATCCAAATCTGATGGAAGTTCGTAATTAATAACATGACTAATTCCTTCAATATCGATACCACGTGCTGCTAAATCAGTTGCAACAATATATTGGAATTCAAGGTCACGAATTTGTTTCATCATTTTTTTACGATCACGCGGTGATAAATCTCCGTGAATTCGCCCAACTTTTAAGCCACGTTCCATTAATCCGTCAGCAACCTGATCCGCCATCTTCTTCGTATTCGTGAAAACAACTGCTAAATATGGTTTAAATTGTAGCAACATTTTGTTCACTAAATCGATTTTGTTACGATGTTTAGAAGGTACTAAATAATGCTCAATATTTCCAGCAGCAACTTGTTTTGGATTGATATGAATATGCTCTGGATTCTCCATATATTTCTTCAGAAACGGTTTTAGTTTTTGAGGAATTGTTGCAGAGAAAACTAGCATTTGCAAGTTTTTAGGCATGCGTGCTGCAATTTTGTCTACATCATGAATGAATCCCATATCAAGCATTAAGTCTGCTTCATCGACAATAATCGTATTTGCTTTATGAACAAATAGTGCTTGCTCTTCTACTAAGTCTTTAATACGTCCTGGTGTTCCAACTACAATATGAGGTTGTTTTTTCAACTTTTCAATTGATCGTTGTTTATCAGTTCCACCAATTAAACAACGTGCTGTAATCATTTGATCTTCCGCACAAAACTTTGTTAATTTCACGATTTCTTCGTAAATTTGTTGTGCTAACTCACGAGTAGGCGCTGTAATAACAAGTTGTACTTCTTCACGACTTGCATTAATTCTGTTCAATGTAGGAAGTAAGTATGCATGTGTTTTCCCAGAACCTGTTTGGGATTGTCCAATTACACTTACACCTTTTTTCACGACTGGGAAAATCTTCTGTTGAATTCCTGTCGGCTCTGTAAAGCGTAGTTCACGAACTGCATCTATTAAAAATGGTTTAAAATCATACTGTGTAAAAGTTTGTTGTGTCATAAGTTACACCTTCTTTCTAAATTTCTACTGCGCGCACAAATCAGTCAAGTCTACATTATATCGAAATCTACAAGTAAAATCCATCTTTAGTTTAGGTTTTTCCTTCAAAAACTAACCTTCTTCCCCCTTATTGCATATTGTATGTGTATATACCTAACTGAAGAAAGGAGGATTTCTCACATGTTTCCAAAATCCCCCACAAGGCAAATGTATCCGAATCAAGGGCGGCAACCTTATACGCCATATCCAATTCCACAGCTACCACCGATGGCACAAAAGAAGAAAGGATTCCTTGCTAAACTCTTTAAAAAACACGATCCAACCGAGCCTTTCATGCAAATGGTTCCACCTTATCGACAAATGGAAGGGCCACCGCCAATGATGCACCAACACCAACAACCAACACCAGAATATCGGCAACAATATCAACAGCAATACCAATACCACCAACAACAATACCCGCAGCAATACTCCCAGCAATACTCCCAGCAATATCAACCATACATGCAGCATCATCCAGAGCAAATGATTCCCCCTCAAATGTACGAATCAAACGAAACGCGCGGCGGTGCAGCAACTACAGCAGCATCAAGTAGCGGCATCGGCAGTTTTTTTGCAAATTTAATTTCGAACCCAACTAATATGATTAACAATATCGAAAAAGTATCCCAAGTCGTTCAATCTGTAAGCCCTGTCGTCGAACAGTATGGTCCTATTATGCGTAACCTACCAAGCATTGTTAAAATCCTCACCTCTGGCAAAAGTACGGAAGAAGATTCAACTGAAAATCAGGCTGAAGACATAACAGAAAAGGTTGAGGTAGCAACTCCGCCTCCTCCACCAAAAAAAAGAAAAAGAAAAAAAATAGTGATTGAGCCAGTCATAGAAAAAGAATTAAGAGAGGAGCCTGTTCAAAAAATAGCAACAAAACCAAAACTATATGTGTAACAATCCTTTGTTTTCTATCCACTCCTCCTTTATAATGTAAAAGACTATGCACAAAAGTATCCCTTGTTTAGAAGGAGAGGATTACTCATATGAAAATTGTTAAAATTTCCCCTCGTGGTTATTGCTACGGTGTTGTGGACGCGATGGTTATTGCACGTAACGCCGCATTAGATACATCATTACCAAGACCTATTTATATTTTAGGTATGATTGTTCACAACAAACATGTAACAGATGCATTTGAAGAAGATGGCATCATCACATTAGACGGACCAAGTCGATTAGACATTTTAGATAAAATCGATTCTGGTACTGTTATTTTCACTGCACACGGTGTTTCTCCAGAAGTTAAACAACGTGCAAAAGAAAAAGGTTTAACAACAATCGATGCCACTTGCCCAGATGTTACAAAAACACATGACCTTATTGAAGCAAAGAAAGCTGAAGGTTACCATGTCATTTATATCGGCAAAAAAAATCATCCAGAACCTGAAGGCGCAGTTGGTATTGCACCTGACATCGTCCATCTTATTGAAAGAGCTGATGATTTAAAAACATTAGAAATTCCAACGGATAAAATTTTAGTTACAAATCAAACAACGATGAGCCAATGGGATGTTCAACATTTAATGGAGGACATTCAGAAGAAATTTCCAACAGCAGAATTTCATAAAGAAATTTGTTTAGCAACTCAAGTGCGCCAAGAAGCTGTTGCTAAACAAGCTGATGTTGCAGACTTAACAATTGTTGTCGGTGATCCGAAAAGTAACAACTCAAACCGTTTAGCACAAGTATCACAAGAAATCGCTGGTACGAAAGCATATCGCGTTGCAGATGTAAGTGAAATCAAATTAGAATGGCTACAAGGTGTAGAAAACGTAGCTGTTACAGCAGGTGCTTCTACTCCAACGCCAATTACGAAAGAAGTTATCGCTTTCTTAGATCAATATGACCCAATGAATCCCGCTACATGGGAGAGGGTTCGAAAAGTACCATTACAAAAAATATTACCTCGTGTAAAAGTGAAAAAAGAACAATAATAAAAACCGTTGCCTATATGAGCAACGGTTTTTATCTTTCTTATACAAATGTAAATGGATCTGTATGTAACTGTGAAGCATGAATGTGTACATTGAGTTTCCTTGCATCCACTTTTTCTTGTAATTGCTTTTGTACACCCTTCTTCATTACTTTTTCAACGTTATGTCCTGGGTCGACTATATTTAAACCGAGCATCATCGCATCATGAGCAACATGATAATACATGTCACCTGTAACATATACATCCGCTCCCTTAAATTTAGCTTGATTCATGTATTTGTTACCATCGCCACCAAGTACAGCTACTTTGCGCACTTTATCATCTAATTTCCCAACAACTCGTGCACCCTTCACATCTAATGATTGCTTTACATGTTCCGCAAACTGTCCAAGTGTCATTTCTTCTTGTAAATATCCTATTTTTCCAAGCCCTAACGTTTCACCTTTGTTATCAAGCGGATATACATCATATGCTACTTCTTCATATGGATGTGCCGTTACCATTGCTTTAATCACTTTTCGCTGTAGTGAAGCCGGAATAATCGTTTCGATTCGCACTTCTTCTACACGTTCTAACCGTCCAGTTTCCCCGATATAAGGATTTGTTCCCTCTTGAGGTATAAACGTGCCTGTACCCTCGTTACTAAACGTACAGTGGCTATAATTGCCGATATGACCAGCACCTGCGTCTCCCAATGCCTGTCGTACTTCTTCTGCGTGAGTTACTGGCACAAACACAACAACTTTTTTCATTTCTTCTGCATATGTCGGTGCCAAAACTTCTGTATTTTGCAATCCTAACGCCTCAGCAAGTAAATCATTTACCCCACCCTTAGCAACATCCACATTTGTATGCGCTGCATAAATGGCAATATCATTTTTAATACACGTTTCAATAATTCTTCCGTACGCTTTATCTGTATGAATCGCTTTTAACGGATTAAAAATTAAAGGGTGATGCGCAATAATGACTTTCGCCCCTAATTGAATTGCTTCATCCACAACTTCTTCCGTTACATCTAACGCAATCAATACGTGCTGTACAGGTTTATTAAGCGCTCCAATCTGCAGGCCAACCTTATCTCCTTCCATCGCTAAATGCTTCGGATACATACTTTCAAATAAAGAAATTATTTCATGACCGTTTGGAATTTTACTCATGATAAAACCTCCTCTATCATTTTCATTTTCGCTTCTACTTCCGCACGCTTCGCTTTTGTTTCTTCAGAATCAGCCGCACGTTCTAATTGCTTTAGAATATTTTGGAAGTTTTTCAATTCTCCTTCCCATTTTTCAACGAAAGCTTCACTTTTTTCTTTTATTAAAAATGGCCCCATAAACAATTCCGCTTGTTTATTTTCAGAATAAGGAACCGCGATGTCTCCTCGCTCCCCTACTATAATTTCATAAATCTTTCCATCTTCTTTTACAATTTTTTCATGGATAAGCTCCCATCCATTCTCAATAAACCATTCACGAATGTGATGCGCTGCAATATTCGGCTGTAAAATTAAGCGCGTTACACCTTCTAATTTTTCTTTACCACTTTCTAAAATGTCACGAATTAACGCTCCACCCATGCCAGCAACCGTAATTACATCTACTTCTCCCGGCGCTATAACAGCTAATCCATTCCCTTTACGCACATCTACTTTATCTTGTAAGCCACTTTCAGCTACAGTTGCTTGCGCAGAGCGAAATGGTCCATCTACAACCTCTCCAGCAACTGCTTTTGTAGCAATATTATTTATAATTGTATAACACGGTAAATACGCATGATCCGATCCAATATCAGCAACTGTAGATCCTACTGGTATTTCACGTACAACTTCTTCTAATCGTTTTGAAAGCTTTACTTCATTCATGTATTTCCATTACTCCTTCTCTTGTCAGTCTGTCTCCATGATAATGAATTTATAGTAGTTGTTGCAAGCCCATAACAACAATTCAGTTCTCTATCACTCATCGTATTTTAGAAAATATAGAAAAACAAGCCCTATGCATAAGCAAAAGGCTTGTCATACGAAACTTTATTTTTTCTTCGATAACCAATCAGCTACTTTAGCGGCTTGATCAGCAGGAACTATATTTGGTGGCATGTTTCCTTTTCCTTTCGAAATAACTTCTTGAATCTCTTCTTTCGAAAGCTTCCCACCAATTTTTTGTAAATTAGGTCCTACCGCCCCTTGTAACTGATCACCGTGGCAGCTCGTACAGCTTTGCTTCACAATATCCTCTGGCTTTGATGCTGTTTGTGCTGGCTTCCCACCATTTTTTGCATCAGCTAACTCTTTAGATTTATTTAGCCCCTGAAATGAAAATACAAACATAACGATAATACCTAATGCTGCAATAAGAGCGAACGGAATCAGCGGATTACGTTTCATATCTCTTCTCCCCCCTCTATACCGCTAAATAGTTAGATGATTCAGTCATTTCCATTGTACTTGAAAACGCTCTATCAGAAAAGAGTAAACTACTAATCGTTAAAAATATTCCATAAATTCAGTTTATTGTTTTTTATTGTTATATCGCTTATTATTTCGATAATT
>NZ_BOQB01000297.1 GCF_018332475.1 Bacillus sanguinis
AAAACGTAAAGAAATTGAAGCTTACAAGTGTTTAGTGAAAAAGTCAAGTCGATTTTTATCCCGCATTAACGGGCAGTAAGACCCCCACCTCAAAATTCAGCGAAAGCGAAGAAGTTAGGTGGGGGATCAACTGCCCGTAAAAGCCCGATTGGTGAGGGCTAATAATCAGTGGGGGATGAAAGCCCCCACTGATTAAAGTTTCACTTTATAATATTTTTCTTATAAAAACGTTTTCAAAATAATTTTTCTATTGAAATTTAAACGTATGTTTCATATGCTGAGAATGGCGGTTCAAAAACTGTTCTGTAAGAGAGGTAGATTCCTACATGTAAAAAGAATCGGGGTGATAGTATGTTAAATATTTATTTAACAGACCGAAACGGAAAACTACAAGAGGTTGAGGAAATGCAAAAGGGTTGCTGGATTAATGTACTTCATCCAACGGAAGAAGAAATTCAATATCTAGTACAAACTTTAAATGTAGACTTAGATTTCATTAAAGACCCTTTAGATGATGAAGAACGCTCTCGTATTGAAAAGGAAGACAATAATACTTTAATAATCGTGGATATTCCAACAGTTAGACATGATGAAGAAGGAAATTCAATTTATGACACAATTCCAATAGGTATGATTGTAATGCCAGATTGCTTTGTGACAATTTGTTTAGAAGAAAATCCAATTTTTGAACGTTTTATTAATCAACGTATTAAAGAATTTTATACGTTTAAAAAGACACGCTTTGCACTTCAGCTCTTATATACGATTTCTACTTATTATTTAAGATACTTAAAGCAAATTAATAGAAAAACAATCGATTTAGAGCATCAATTAAATAAGTCGATGAAAAATAAAGAAATTTTCACATTGCTAGGCCTTGAAAAAAGTTTAGTTTACTTTACAACATCATTAAAGGCGAATAAAATTGTAATTCAAAAATTAATGCGTAACAGTACATTTTTAAAAATGTATGAAGACGATCAAGATTTATTAGAAGATGTATTAATTGAAAATAAACAGGCGATTGAAATGGCGGAAATATATAGTCACATTTTAAGTGGAATGATGAATACTTTTAGCTCCGTTATATCAAATAATTTAAATAGTGTTATGAAACTGTTAACGTCTATCACAATCATTTTATCGTTACCAACGATGGTTTCTAGTTTCTTTGGAATGAACGTAAAGGTTCCGTTTGAAGGGGAAGCACATGGTTTTGTAATTGTACTCATAATATGTGTAACACTATCTTTCACATTAGCGTTTGTTTTTTGGAAGAAACGTTACTTTTAACGAGAAAAAAGCTGCTCTAGCATAGTTGTGTAACTGCGCTAGAGCAGCTTTTTTGCTATGAAATCAAAAGTTTTGAATAGAATATAACTTATAAAATGTAATGTATATGAAGGGAGTGAATTCCGTATAAGTCTTGTCCAATTAATAAAATGGAGTTAAAATTACATATTGTTAATGAAAAGTTGGAGGAAATACATCATGGAATTGTTTCAATTACCGAAAGCATTCCTGCAAATGAATACAATCTTTATCTCCATATTGATCGAAGCACTTCCTTTTGTGCTCATTGGTGTATTTATTTCAGGTTTCATTCAAATGTTTGTAACAGAGGATATGGTAGCAAAATGGATGCCGAAAAACCGTTTTCTGTCTGTTTTAATGGCTACTTTTTTAGGTATGATGTTTCCAGGTTGTGAATGTGGAATTGTTCCGATTGTAAGGCGATTAATCGGAAAAGGGGTTCCGCCATATGCCGGGATTGCATTTATGTTAACTGGCCCAATTATTAATCCGGTCGTATTATTTGCAACATACGTTGCCTTTGGAAGCAGTATGCATATGGTATGGTATCGTTCTATTGTAGCGATTATCGTAGCAATTATCGTTGGAATTATACTATCATTTATGTTTAAAGAACATCAATTAAGAGATGATCACTTTCCAGAAGTGAATCACAAGCGTCCATTACGTAAAAAAATGTGGGATGTATGTACGCATGCAGTTGAGGAATTTTTCTCGATGGGAAAATATTTAGTATTAGGTGCGTTAATTGCAGCGGCAGTTCAAACGTTCGTACAAACTTCAACACTTCTTGCTATAGGACAAGGGCCGTTCTCTTCACCAGCTGTTATGATGGGGCTTGCTTACATATTATCACTTTGTTCAGAAGCGGATGCGTTTATTGCTTCGTCATTCCAAAGTACATTTTCAACAGCATCACTTGTCGCGTTCCTCGTATATGGACCGATGGTGGATATTAAAAATATGTTTATGATGCTTGCGACATTTAAAACGAAATTTGTAATTGTCGTTACAGTTACAGTTACACTTGTTGTTTATGCAAGCTCACTACTCATTTATGCGATGGGGTGGTAGGTTATGTTTCGAGCGTATGTATTATTAGGTTTTACAATCTTAATCGCGCAGCTACATATTTCCGGTAATATTACGAAGTATATCAATATGAGGTATGCCTATTTATCAACAACAGCGGCTATTATTTTAGGGTTTTTAACGATCGTTCAAATTATTATCGTATTCCAAAAAGAACATGAGAAAGAACAAGGAAAACAAAATTGTAGTTGTGATCATACCCATTGCGGGCATGATCATTCAAATGATGAGAATACATGGTGGAAAAAAGCATTTTCTTACACAGTTTTCTGTTTTCCAATTGTCTCAGGATTGTTTTTCCCAATTGCAACGTTAGATTCAGATATCGTTAAGGCGAAAGGATTTCATTTTCCTGTTGCACAAGCAGAAAGTACAGATCCATTTATGAGAAGGCAATTCTTAAGACCAGACACGAGTATTTATTACGGAAAAGAAGGATACCGTGGTGTAATGGAAAAAGGGAAGAAAGAGTTTGTAACGAAAGATAGTGTAACGTTAAATGATGAAAATTTCCTAAAAGGAATGGAAACAATTTACAATTATCCAGGCGAGTTTACTGGAAAACAATTATCTTATAAAGGGTTTATTTTCAAAGATGATTCTTCTAAAAAAGAACAATATTTCTTATTCCGTTTCGGTATTATACATTGTGTAGCGGATTCGGGTGTATATGGTATGTTAGTGAAAAAGCCAGAAGGTGTAGAATGGAAAAACGATGATTGGATTCAAGTAGAGGGAGAAATTTCCACTGAATTTTATCAACCGTTCCATGCGAATATCCCTGTATTAGAAGTAACGAAATGGAATAAAGTTGAACCACCAAAAGAACAATATGTATTTAGAGGAGCCGATTGATAAGATCGGTTCTTTTTTGTGGACTAAGAGTTCTGAATGTTGTTAATATTAAACCTGTAGTGATAGTAAGCTCATACCGTTATAGTGTTAATGGGAAATGGAACTCTTACCGAACTTCTTTGCTCCAGCCGAATTTTGTGGTGGGAGTCTTACTGTCTGCAAATAGCGGATTAAATAATCAAAGAGGTGATAGCAATGACTGAAGTAAAGGGTAAAACAGCTAATGAGTCTAGAGTGTTTAAAACGAGCCGAGTATTTCCAACAGATTTAAATGATCACAATACGCTATTTGGTGGAAAGATATTAGCCGAAATGGATATGGTTGCTTCTATTTCAGCAACGAGGCATGCAAGAAAAGAATGTGTCACAGCATCTATGGATTGGGTAGATTTCTTACATCCTGTTCGCTCTTCAGATTGTGTTAGTTATGAATCCTTTGTAATTTGGACGGGTAGAACCTCTATGGAAGTATTTGTGAAGGTAGTAGCAGAAGATTTGATTTCAGGTGAGAAGCGTATAGCAGCAACGTCATTTGTTACTTTTGTTGCGCTTAGTAAGGAGAATAATCCAGTTCCAGTGCCGCGAGTAATCCCTGAAACGGAAGAAGAGAAAGAATTATACCGCATTGCAGTATTACGTGCAGAACAACGTCATATACGCAAGGCAGAGAGTAAGAAAGTAGCTACATTACTAACTTTTTGAGATGAATATGTATAACGGATTGAAATGTTTTTCATATGAAAAGCGGACACCTGAAAATAGGTGTCCGCTTTTATAGTTTTTTCATCCACATATCATATGACGATAACTACTTAGCAGAAGCAAGCAGCACCGACGATGATTAAGAGGATAAATAATACGACTAATAGCGCGAATCCATTACCATGTGCGAAGCCCATTGTTATTTCCTCCTTTTATTTTAAGATACAACATACAATATGCAAATGAGCTATCGTTTGATATGGACATATATCATGTAATGACATATTTTCTTGAATGATATTGTATTAAAAAAGGGAAGATATAGAAATAACAGTAAGTGGAGAAAGGAAAATATCCATGAAACACTTTTTCGTTGTACTCCTTTTTTTTATAGGTGTATTCATTTGGATGAACATCGATGTGGAAATGGGGAAAAAAATGGCTAGTGAATATAAATTAGGACAAGTGCGATTAGGTGAATTTCAATTGTATACGAACGGTGAAGAGTTATATACGAAATTATTTGAGGATATACGTAATGCAGAAAAGTATATATATATCCATTTTTATATTGTAGGTAAAGATGAAATAAGTAAAGAGTTTTTGCAGTTGCTCGAGAAAAAGGCATTGAGTGGAGTAGAAGTAAAATTGTCAGTTGATCGAATAGGTGGATATAAGCTGAAGAAAAAGATAATTCGTCAACTAAAAAGCAATGGTGTCCAGTTTACGTTTAGTAAAAAGCTTAAATTGAAACATTTATTCTATTCATTGCATCAACGGAACCATAGACGCATCGTTACGATAGATGGAAAAATATCCTATGTTGGCGGCTTTAACATTGGAAAGGAGTACCTTGGACAAGATCCGAAATTTGGTCCATGGCGTGATTATCATGTGCGAGTCAGTGGGAATGGTGCTACGGATATGGAAAGAAAATTTGCTGCTGACTGGAAAGAAGATACGGGAGAAAAAATGCCTGTACATGAAGGTTTACCGGCGATAGGGAATGTACAATATCAATATTTATTTTCAGATGGAAAAGGTTTATGGGAAAAGTATGGAGCGCTTTTAAAGCAAGCTAAAAAATCTTTAGTTATTGCTACGCCATATTTTGTACCAAGTAAAGAAATGATGAAAGAGTTAAAAGATGCATTAAACCGTGGTGTCAATGTGAAAGTTCTCGTGCCATTTAAAAGTGACGCGGTATTGTTAAAACAAGCAGCTTATCCGTATTTGAAAGATATGTTACATGCCGGGGCGGAGATTTATCAATATCGGAATGGTTTTTTTCACGGGAAAGTAACAATCATTGATGGAGAAATTGTTGATATAGGAACAGCGAATTTTGATAATAGAAGCTTTTATTTAAATTGTGAATCTAACTGTGTCATATATGATAAAACAGTTGTTGCTGATGTATGGAACCGATTAAAAGAAGACTTTCATAAATCAAAAAGCTTTTCAGAAGAAGACTTTGAGAATATTAGTAAGTGGGATTGGTTTTTAGCAAGAATAGCAAATGTTATAGCGTCATATTTATAGTAAATAGACAAAAGAGAATGGAGGAAGTTTCATGGATTGTATGAAAGAATTAATGAGGTATAGTTATATGCTTATATATAAGGTTGGAGAGTATACAGGAAAGGTAAGAGACGAAGAATTAAAAGAGCTATTACAGCATCATTTACCATATATGTTGCAAGCTTATAATGAACAAGTGAATTTTCAAGAAGGAGAGAATGTACAGCATATTACTTGTGAACCAATTGCATTTCATTTGCATGAAATGGAAAAAGAAACTGATAGTAAATATACAGGCGATGTTCATATTGCAACGTGTTATATTTCGCATTTAAAAGGGTTAGCACTAAAGTTCGCTCAAGTGGCAGTTGAAGTTGCGAATCCAGAATTCCGCTCGTTTTTAGAAAATTGCTTCCTGAAAATGAACCGTTATGCTTATAGTGTATGGCAATATGTTGTGAAGAAAGAGTATAAGATTAAACATATATATGAAAATGAGAAGTTTGCATAAAAAACTAAGGCGAAAGATAGGCGCCTTAGTTTTTTATTTTTGATGGAGAAAAAAGAATGAGTGTCTATATCTATTGTCGGAAAATTTACAAATATTTACCGTTTATTTACTATTTTTCAATCTTTCCTTTAAAAATAGAGAGTAATATGGGATTGTACATATTCTATCTAAAGGAGGAAACGCAAATGAACAAATGGGTTAAATCATTAACTGCTATGGCACTTGCAAGTTCTTTATTAATGGTAGGTTGTAGTAAAGGTGAGGACAAGAAGAAAGAAGACGATACAACAACACAACAAGAGGACAAAAAGGATAAAGAAACGAGTGGAACTGAGAAGTCTACGGATTCTAAAGAAAAGAAATAAAGTGAAAATAGAGCTTCCTCTTATATGTGAGGAAGCTTTTTTGTTGTAAATTGATTGAGATTATTGAAAAATAGAGGAAGAATGAAAGAGGGGGGAAACAAATGAAAGTATGTATATTAGGAGCAACAGGTCGAGTAGGTTCAACCATAATTAAATTAGCATTAAAGGATTCAGCTGAAGTGACTGCATTAGCACGTGATGTAAAGAGAATAGAAATACAAGATGAAAGGTTACGAATGATAGAAGGTAATGTACTAAATGAAAATGATATAAAGAAAGCGATAGAAGGAAGCGATATAGTAATTAGTGCACTTGGAACGGATCAAAATGGGACATTAGCGAAGAGTATGCCACAAATTATAAAGCAAATGGAAGAAGAAGGAGTTCATAAAATTATTACAATAGGAACAGCTGGTATATTACAAGCAAGAACAAATCTAAATTTATATCGTTTTCAATCAACGGAATCAAAAAGGAAGACGACAACAGCAGCAGAAGATCATTTAGCTGCATATAAGATACTTAGTGGTAGCAATTTATGCTGGACGGTCGTTTGTCCGACGCATTTAATAGACGGTGATGTGACAGGGGTATATCGAACTGAAAAAGATGTCTTACCAAAAGGGGGAGCGAAAATAACAGTTGGTGATACAGCGCAATTTACGTGGAATCTGTGTAGTGAAAACCGATATGAGAATAGTCGAGTAGGTATTTCCTATTAAAAAACCATCCCGAAATTGGGATGGTTAAAAAATGATATAACATACAAATATGATAATCATAATGATTTGGAGAATGGCTTTCGCTACGGTACTGCTTAAAAAACCAACTACAGTAGCAACTCCTACTAGAAAGGCGTCTTTTGGCGCTTTTTTATGCATGAGTTCTGTAATAAATACCGATAAGAACGGTATGATAATTAAACCGAATGGTGGGAAGAAGAAAGATCCGACAATGATAGAAATCATACCGACACGTTCTCCCCATTTAGAACTCCCGTATTTTTTTAAGAAATATCCATTTGCAATAAAATCAGCAACGAAAATGAATAGTGTGAAAATGACTTGAATAATCCAAAAGGAAGTTGTTAGTTCTCCTCCATTTATACCAAAATGGTAAATGAAATATCCAGCCCATACAGCAAGGATACCTGGAATGATAGGGTAAATAAAGGCGAGAAATGAAACAATGAAACAGGCAATGATACAGATTGTTAATAATACTATCACTTTATAACTCCTTCTTCGTGTCTAATTTATGTACAGCAATTTTTTTGACTTGATGTCCATCAAGTTCTACTGCCTTAAATTGAAAACCGGCATATTCGATGGAGTAGCCAGCTTCAATATTTACGTCAACAGCTTGCGATAATAGCCAGCCTCCGATTGTATCTAAGTCGCTCTCATCAATATGTAAGCCAAACATATCATTTACTTCAGAAATAAGTACTTTTCCATCTAAAACAGTAAGTTTAGGCGTACGTTTTTCAATCATAGGTGATTCATCTGCATCAAACTCATCTTGAATTTCTCCAATAATTTCTTCAAGAATATCTTCCATAGTTAAAAGTCCAGCAGTACCACCATATTCATCCATAACGATTGCCATCTGAACGCGATTCTTTTGTAGATGGACTAACGTTTTGCGAATTGGAACAGTTTCAAATACAGTTAGTACTGGATGTATGTAAGATTCAAGTGGCTTATGAATGCCTTTTGTTTGATCATGAAATACTTCTTTCGTATTGATCATACCGATAATATCATCTTTATCTTTTTCGATGATAGGGTAGCGTGTATACTTTTCAGTTGCGACGATATCCATATTTTCTTCTAACGTATTTTCAGTAGATAAGCAAATCATTTCTGTACGAGGGACCATAATTTCTTTCGCAACTCGGTCGTCAAATTCAAAAATATTATTTACATATTTATATTCGGTTTGATTTATTTCGCCGCTTTTGAAACTTTCACCTAAAATGAGTCGTAGTTCCTCTTCAGAATGGGCAAGTTCATTTTCTTTCGCTGGCTCTAAACCAAGTAGTTTTGTGAAAAAGATAGCTGTACTGTTCAGTAGCCAAATGAATGGATACATAATTTTATCGAATAAAATAAGTGGTCGTGCAAACTTAAGTGTGATTGCTTCTGCTTTTTGAATGGCGAAAGATTTTGGAACTAATTCACCTAATACAACATGGAAAAATGTAATAACACTAAAAGCAATGATAAAGGATAAAGTATTTGCCATTGTTCCAGTAATATTAATCTTTTCAAAGAGCGGTCGTAGTAAATGTTCCACCGTTGGTTCACCAAGCCAACCAAGCCCTAAAGAAGTAATCGTAATCCCGAGCTGACAAGCTGATAAATAAACATCTAAATTAGATATGACACTTCTTGCAGCTAAAGCTTGTTTGTTGCCTTCATTTGCAAGCTGGTCAATGCGGCTTTTTCGTACTTTTACAACAGCAAATTCTGATGCAACGAAAAAGCCGGAAATAAGGATAAGTACAAAGATGAGAAAAATATTTAATATGTCCAAGTGTGTTCTCTATTCCGTATTTGGGAATAAAGATGTCACCTCCTGCGATTATGTTATACTTTTATAATAAATCCAAACGAAAAGAATAGTCAAAGAAAAAGGGTAAATATTGGTATGTTTCTGCAATAGTTTTTGAATGTGCTGTTATTTTGTCCGCTATACAAAAGGAATAACCCCCTACTTTCAGATTCTAGAGGGTTATTTCAAATTAAGGTTTTGGAATACTTCTCGTTAAAGCGTAGGACTGTTGTTTAAAGTGGTTTGTCGTCCATAGTGTTTGAAGAAAAGAGAGTATGCAATATGGGATATACAAAAGTAGTAAGCTTATTGTAACAATTACAGGTGCATTTCCGCCAAATTGAACAATAAATTGTAATAATCCGCTTGCGTGAAAAACGCATTCCATAAAAATAAATGAAAGAATAATGGAACCTAGAATAGATTTATGATTGGAAGTAAGCGCCAAAAACAATGTATCTACAAGGAAAGAAGATTGTTTTATTTCATATTCATTTCTGTTACATAAGAAAGGGACCCATTTTTTTATTGCTTGCATAACGATAATCATGGAAGTACTACAAACGATGATAAAAGATGAGTAGTAAGGAAGCTTTATAAATTTTGCGATGTATAGGAATAGTAATAGGACTGAGCATTGTAATAATACAGTACAAAAAGAGTACGGTATCCATCTTAATAAAGAAGTGAACTTCTTGACTGAATGAGGCGCTTTAAAAAATAAATGGCCGATCCCTAAGCTGATGAAGAATCCGATTGCAAGAGTAAAGGTAAAACGAACAATCGATACAAAATATATTTCCCATATGTAAGGGAATAACGGTGTTGAATGATTAGAAGTATGAACCATCTGATTTGCTGAGAAAAGGATAGATTCGTGCATCCAATCAATCTTTGGAATTGTCATAGAAGAAAGTTGTGCGAAGTTATGAAAAATGCTTATAAAGCCAGCTATGTATGAGTATTTATGTGTAATGAATAAAGCAGGAATAGGACTAATGATAAAAATAATGAGAACACCGACGATAAATTTACATATATGTGAGCGCAATAAAGACATGTAATCACCTACTCTTAGAATGTTCAGAAAATTCTTATTTTTATTTTAGCTTTTTTCGGCGTAAGTTACAATATATTTTTCTTAAAGAAGTTTAGTATTGTACGGGATATAAGTGAATGAAACGTGAATAAATTATGACAAGAAAATGAATAATTTTCAGAAAAATAAAATAAATTATTTATTTTTTTCTGAAAATATAATATAGTTATGGCACAGAAAGTATTTTAACATAAGGAGGCTGTTTATGAGGATTAAAGGGAATTATGTGCCGAAAAGGGAAGTTTTATTTTGCTCAAGTTCAATTACAATAGGGGAAGCACTGGAGCATTTAAATAAAACTGGCTATCGTTGTGTACCAGTTTTAGATGAAAAAAAAGAGAAATATTTAGGAAATATATATAAAGTAGATATTTTAGAATATAAAGGTTCGCTGGAAGAGAGTGTATTG
>NZ_BOQB01000298.1 GCF_018332475.1 Bacillus sanguinis
AGTTTCCGTGTTTCGTTTTCGTTTAGTTTTGAGAGTTCAATTAAGTATTGACTCTTAAATGAGGATATGATATAAATAAATCCTGCAATTTGTATGGGCCTATAGCTCAGCTGGTTAGAGCGCACGCCTGATAAGCGTGAGGTCGATGGTTCGAGTCCATTTAGGCCCACCATACAACTTTTGGGGCCTTAGCTCAGCTGGGAGAGCGCCTGCCTTGCACGCAGGAGGTCAGCGGTTCGATCCCGCTAGGCTCCACCAAAAAGCTATTTTAAATAGCAAATGGTATGTTCTTTGAAAACTA
>NZ_BOQB01000299.1 GCF_018332475.1 Bacillus sanguinis
AATGCGGTGCCCTGAGGAAGGATTCTTTTCAGGTTGTAATAACCCGATTTCATCATAATAGTGCAAAGTAGGAATTGGTATTCCCGTTTTTTCTGAGAATTCTCCGATAGAAAACTTTTGATCCTTTTTCATCTAAATCCCCCTATTAAAATTATAAATTCATTATAAAACCTAAAGTAACTAGAGGTTCAAGAGATAATTAAAGAAAATTCAAAAATATAAAAGTGCATATAATCAATATGTATTGCGCTATCCCATTTTATGGCCCGATTATTGACTAGCATAACCTTCCCTCACAAATTCAAAGGACTTTCACTTACTTATCCCGAATATATAAATAACCATTCTCACAAGGAGCGAATTTATATGAATCTATTCGAACATGAAACGTAAAACCGTTCCCCTTTAATAAGAGGTCCTCCTTTTTTCTTTTCTCATCATATCATTTACTTACAAAATAGGAGGATACAATTATGAAACGTGATCCATTATTTTTAACTTTATTAGATAGTGCTAATACTAATTTTAGCGGTTGGTATTTTTCTTTTATTTCAGAAACGGGTCGAATGAAGAGCGAGCCTTTATCGTGGTCATATGGCAGTACAGCTTTCCAACTTATGCAGCATGCAGAATCAATGCTCGATATGGGGACTGGTGGCGGAGAGTTTTTATCTATGTTACAACCGTTTCCGTCAACTATTTATGCTACTGAGGGATACACTCCAAACGTGCCAATCGCTCGGAAGAAATTAGAACCTTTAGGGGTTACTGTTGTAGAGGTGAGCGATGATACTGCTTTACCATTTCAAGTTGGTCAGTTTGATTTAATCATAAATCAACATGAATCATATGCTGCCTCTGAGGTAAGCAGAATCCTTTCTCCAAATGGAGTTTTCCTTACACAACAAGTTGGTGGTCTTGATTGCGTGGAACTAAATGAGCAGTTTAACGCACCGCTAAATAGCGAATTTGCAAGTTGGTCGCTCGAAGCGGCATGCATTGAGTTAGAGCGAAATGGATTTACTATTTTAGAAGCAAAAGAAGAATTCCCTTTCCAACGCTTTTATGATATTGGCGCTATCGTCTATTATTTAAAAGCAATTCCGTGGCAAATTCCTGATTTTACTGTCGAAAAATATTATAAGGAATTATATCATATACATGAGATCATCTTACAAAAAGGTTATTTTGACGTGAAGCAACATCGTTTTATGATTAAGGTGATTCGCAGTTAATCATGGAGCATATGAAAAAGAGATGGATCTACCATCTCTTTTTCACTCAATATTTTCTATATTTAAACACTTCGTTTCACAGTAATAGCCTTTGCCACCAACATAAACTTTTTCTATTTTATTATTGCTATCGGTTGCTAATTTAACTAATATTTCGGAAGGCGAGTGTAAAGAATAACCTTGTTCAAATACATAGACTTCTTTTTGTAAGTCGCGCTGTTCATAAAGGTAGCAAGCTAATGCACCGTTTGAAGTTCCAGTCGCTGCTTCTTCATTGATGTCGTATAGCGGAGCAAAGTTTCTGCATATCATTCGATTGTCATTAAAAGTATATAGATGCATCCCGACAACATTATAATACTTGCTGATTTCTTTAATTTTTTCAAAATTAGGTTGCATTGTATGTAATTGTGTTTCGCTTTTTATAGGAATTAAAATATCTTTTAAGCCCGTGGAGACAATTTGAATTGGGTATGTATTGTCTATATCTTTAATGTCAAAGCAGTCGATAAACTCATTTGGAGATATAACATCATAGAATATCGGTTCGTTTTGTTCCATGAATATGATGTCATCTTTTATGGTAATAGTAAGAACACCGCTGTTCGTTTCAATCGTATAGCGATTCTTGAAAAGTTTATTTACATGCATCAGTATCGCGAAAGAGCCAATTGTGGCATGACCACATAAATCAACTTCCTCTTTTGGTGTAAAATACTCAAATTTATAATCAGCAATTTCGGACTCTGATATAAATGCGGTTTCCGCATAGCCCAGTTGTTTGGCTATTGCCATTTTTTGAGTAGTGGTCAATGTATTCTCCATAAATACCAATCCTGCTTTATTTCCGCCTTTATGATCCTTGCTAAATGCACTTGCAACATAAACAGATATTTTCATAAGACACCTTCCTTCCTCACTTATAGTAAATTGTAGCACAGAACGTAATACATATATATTGTTGGATTAATTCATCATAAAGCAAGTGACAAACTATTTTTTAGCATCTAAACTCTCCAAAAATAGTTTGTCTACAGTCTGAAAAATGGATCTACCATCTCTTTTTCTCCGTTTATTTTTTAAAATTTTGTGGTGGCTTCTAGATTGTTAAGTACGCTCACGTCTCGCAATCGCATCAGCTAATATAAGCAGTTGCTCGTGCGTTATCTTTCCTGCTACCTTCTCTTTTATAATTTTTTCCATTTCTTTTGTAACAGTCATGCCTTCTATTTCTAGACTCGCTTTAGCCGCCTCGAAAGCTTTATTTAGTTCTTCCTCGTTTTTGAATGCCATAATTTGAGTTACCCCCTTCAAATCATTTTTTACTCTTTTAATACAAGAAAGGTAATATCATCCCATTTCCTCTCTAATTGTAAAGTAGTCTTTTCAATGCTGGCTCCCGTTAATAAATCATACCCCTCAATCTCAACTACCAGCTGTTTCTTTTTACTTTTCGAATTCATATCTTTGTATAGGATGTATATTTTATTCTCCTGTACTTGTATATCACATATTTCTTTATCCTCTCTAGCAATTTTTGTTATTTTATCGCTATGCAATGAATATGTACGTATAATGTTCAAGTCCTCATCTAACTCTTTCATTTTTTCATCCTGATCTAAAATATACACATTATTATCACTCACATGCACTAGAACAGGTATGAATTTCTTGTCATCTACTATCGTTTCTTTTTCTACTACTCTAGTTTTCGGGTTTATCATTATTAATTTAGCTGGTAACTTTTGATTCACATTATCACTTTTAGAACAAGCTACAAAAAGAAACAGCGTACATATGACAATTATGGCTAATGAAGTGTATTTCTGAAACATTTCATCACCTCGTATATATAATGAAAGCAATCAACATAATAATGCTGATTGCTCTATAAAAATATTATCTACTAGCGTATAAGATTGATTGTTTTCATATTTTTCTATTGAGAAACAAGTTGTTTTTCATACCGTTTGTTCACATCATCTTCCATTAAACATGCAGTTGTGTAATGAATAATATTCCGGTTATCATATGTGAATATATGTTCCAACTTATTTTCTTCTTTTAATATTATAGGTAAGTATTTTTGTAAATTGCTAACTACACCTCTATTATCATGATTCAATATCCATTCAATTTCTTTCCATTCTAATAATCCTTCCGCCGTACTTAATGGGGTATTCATATGTACTCCATCTTGCAAATCAGCAAGAAACACATACATTCCCTCATTATGCCACGACTCGTCTTTATCTTTAAAAATAACATTCCCCTTATATGTTACACTTGGAAGCTCTATTCCTGTTTCCTCAAGTGTTTCTCTAATAATTCCTTCGTATGGCGTTTCATTCTCTTCTATTTTTCCTCCGACACCATTCCACATTCCCATATTTGGCTTTTTATTTCTATTCAATAAAAGTATTTCATTTCCTTTTTTAATGAAGCAAATTGTGTATTTGTACATCCGTCCATTTCCTTTCATTTACACATGAGTTATTTAGCTTATTTTTAAGTAAAAACACTCGCCTTACAATCCCGTATCACATAATATATAGTACAACTTTCATACGTAAATATTTTACGTATAAAAGCATCCTTTTTAGAAAGGAGAATTAACATCGATACTATAAGCAATGAATTTCTAAAACTTTATTACGACAGCAACGTTTGGTTACACGATACACACTGGCTCGGAGTTCCAATCTGTAAACTTCCCTCTGATCTTTTTTTGTACCAAGAGATCATTCACGAATTAAAACCCGATTTAATTATTGAATGTGGAACGTTCTATGGTGGTAGCGCACTGTATTTAGCCTCTATATTAGATTTAATAGGAAAAGGTCATGTACTTACTATCGATATAATTCCGCAAACAAATCGACCATCACATAATCGGATTACGTATTTAACAGCTTCTTCTGTTTCTGTACCGGCCGTCCAAACCATTTTAAGTATGCGTAAACCGGATGATGTAATTTTAGTTATTTTAGATTCTGATCATAGTAAAGAGCATGTCTCAAAAGAACTGTTACTTTATAAATCGATTGTAACAACAGGCAGTTACATGATTGTAGAAGATACAAGCATTAATGGAAATCCTCTCCTACCTAATTTTGGCCCTGGCCCAATGGAAGCTGTAGAAGAGTTTTTAGCTAAAAATAACAATTTCATAATCGATGAATCTAAGCATAAGTTTTTCATTTCATTTAATCCAAAAGGTTTTTTAAAGAAGATAAAGTGAAACTTTAATAAGTGGG
>NZ_BOQB01000300.1 GCF_018332475.1 Bacillus sanguinis
TATTTTACTATTACTACTATATGAGTTATCCCCCATCTACTATATGTAAACATACCTCCTCTTATTCTTCTCTATCGCTAAGTTTTATATGCTTCTTATACAAATGATATCAATAGCTACCCTATTGAATTCCTTCTGTAGAATTTTAAAGATAACCTCAAAATTTCTATGTATCTTATTCTCCTATTCATAAGAAAAAAGCATTTCAAAAGCATATGAACCACTTTTGAAATGCTTTCATATTATTTCTTTCCGCCATCCTCAGTTACATACGCCCACTTAAAGCTATATTCTGGACTGATGTTATGTTTCACAATGCCTTTTACATTCGGCTTCATTACATATGCTCTTCCTGTTTGGTATAAAGGAACTAATCCTGCATCTTCTTCAAGGAACAATTTCTCTGCTTTCCCTAACGTTTCCCAACGCTTCTTCGGATCAGACAATAATTCATTACCTGCTTTTGCTACCATTTCATCATATTTTGGATTCGAATAACTCATTTGGTTATACGGGCTCTTCGATTCAAACATATCAATAAATGTCATTGGATCCGAATAATCTGGGCTCCAACCAGCAAACGAAACTTCATAATCTTGTGCTGACTCTAATTTTAGTTTTTGTTTGAACGGCTGAATTTTCGTGTTAACCGTTACACCTTTTAAGTTTTTCTCAATTTGATCTTTAAAGTAATCAGCAATTTTCTTCGCAGTTCCATCATCATAGCTTAGTAATTCAATAGTCACTTGGTCTTTTCCAAGTTCTTTTTTCGCTTCCTCCCAAGCTGCTGCACCTTTTTTCAGATCATATTTCAGACCATTTTTAAATGTATCTTGGTAATCTTTACCGTCTGGTCCTGTCGCAAGTCCTTTTGGTACTAATTGATCTGTTGCTTTTGAACCGTTATTTAAAATAACGGTTGCTAGGCCTTTTTTATCAATAGATAATGCGATTGCTTCACGAAGTTTTTTACTCTTTAACGGTGTATCTTGTCCATTACGCTTTTGATTTAAACGTAAGAAGTACGTACTTGCTTCTGAATACTCACCGTATTCCTCTTTGTTTGATTTATATTTATCAACGAATTCTCCTGATAATAATGTGAAATCAATCGATCCTGTATCATATAAATTTACTTTCGTCGCAACTTCTTTTACTACGCTATAGTTAATTTCTTCTAATTTTACAGTCTTATTATCCCAATACTTATCATTTTTCTTTAGCTGCCATCCTTGTTCATGTTTCCAAGAAGCCATCACAAACGGTCCGTTATACAACGTTGTATCTGCTTCTAAACCGAACTTATCCCCTTTTTCTTTTACGAATTTCTCATTTAAAGGATAGTATGATGGGAATGCTAATAGATTTAAGAAATATGGTACTGGCTTTTCTAATTCTACTTCTAGCGTATAATCATCTACCGCTTTTGCTCCTAAATCTGTTAAAGGTTTTTCACCTTTATTAATTGCTTCTGCATTTTTAATATAGTAAGCAATAAACGCATATTCTGCAGCTGTATTTTTATCAAGTAAGCGTTGCCAACCGTACACGAAATCTTTCGCCGTTACAGGGTCACCATTCGACCACTTTGCATCTTTACGTAATTTAAATGTATATTTTTTGCCATCCTCGCTTTTCGTACTAGATTCTGCCGCTGCTGGAATTGGCTTATTATCTTTATCAAGACGATATAAACCTTCCATCGTGTTTCCTAAAATTTGCGCCCCTAGCGTATCAGTAGATTTAGAAGTATCCATTGTCGGAATTTCTTGGTTTTCTGTACGATTTAACACTTGTTTTGCTGCGTATTTAATTTCAGATTTTTTCTCTTCCCCACCACCACTAGACGTCGTAGTTGATTTCTTCTCCCCACCAGATCCAGAACACGCTGTCAGCGCCATACTCATCGCTAAAACTGGCGCTACAACCGCCGTGAACTTTTTCATCTTTTTCTTCATTTTTGTACCCTCCCCAATTATATGTACATTACCAAACCTCGAGAGACACTTTGCGAACGATTTAATTTTCAGAAAATTACAACTAATGTTATTCTACTCTTTTTTCCGCGTTTGTAAATAGTTTTATTTTAAATATTCTGATTTTATTTTTTCGTAATTTAGTATGATTTATCCCCCATCTACTATATGTACATACTATACACCTTATTCTTCTGTATTTAACTGCGCTAAAAATTAGTATTTTCAGCTGACAAAAAAAAGCATTTCAAAGTAGCTAAGCCACTTTAAAATGCTTTTTAACTCTATTATTTTTCAGTTACATATGCCCACTTGAAGCTAAATTCTGGACTAATATTATGTTTCACTACATCTTTTACATTTGGTTGTAAAACATAAGAATCTCCACGTTGATATAAAGGTACAATCGCTACATCTTCTTCAAGTAATGTTTTTTCAGCTTTTCCTAACTCTTCCCAGCGTTTTTTCGCATCACCCATTAATTCAGTACCAGCTTTCTTCACCATTTCATCATATTTAGGATCAGAGAAGCTCATTTGGTTATGAGAATGCTTAGACTCAAACATATCTAAGAATGTCATTGGATCTGCATAATCTGGATTCCAACCACCGTATGAAATATCATATTGTTGCTCAGATTCTAATTTTAGTTTTTGCTTAAATGGTTGAAGTTTAATGTTAACTGTCACACCTTTTAAGTTTTTCTCGATTTGATCTTTTACATATTCTCCAACTTTTTTCGCATTACCAGTATCATAGTTTAAGAATTCAATTGTAACTTGATCTTTTCCAAGCTCTTTCTTCGCTTCTTCCCAAGCTGCAGCAGCTTTTTTAGCATCTGGTTTCAAACCGTTTTTAAATGTTTCTTGGAAATCTTTACCGTCCGGTCCAGTTGCTAATCCTTTTGGTACTAAGAAATCAGCTTCTTTTGATCCATCATTTAAAATTACATTCGCTAAATTCTTTTTATCAATTGATAGCGCAATTGCTTCACGTAATTTTTTGCTCTTTAATGGTGTATCTTGTCCATCACGTTTTTGGTTCATACGAATGAAGTAAGTACTTACTTGTGAATATGTGCCGAATTCATCTTTCTTACTTCTATATTTGTCAACGAACTCTCCATTTAATAAAGCGAAATCAACTTGTCCGCTATCATATAAATTGATAAGAGTTGCTGGCTCTTTAACAACACTGAAGTTAACTTCTTCAAGTTTTACAGTCTTTTTATCCCAATATTGATCATTTTTCTTTAATTGCCATCCTTGTTCATGCTTCCAATCTTTAAGAACGAACGGTCCGTTATATACTGTTGTATCAGACTCTAAACCGAATTTTTCGCCTTTTTCTTTTACGTATTTTTCATTTAGTGGGTAGTACGATGGAAATGCTACTAAGTTTAAGAAGTACGGTACAGCTTGTTCTAATTCAACTTCAAGCGTAAGATCATCTACCGCTTTCACTCCTAAGTCAGCTACAGGTTTTTCTCCTTTATTAACCACTTCTGCATTCTTAATTGGGAATGCAATAAATGCATACTCAGCAGCCGTTTTTGGATCTAATAGACGTTGCCAAGCATATACGAAATCTTTCGCAGTTACTGGATCACCATTTGACCATTTTGCATCTTTACGCAGTTTAAATGTATATTTTTTACCATCTTCACTCTTCGTACTAGATTCTGCCGCTGCTGGAATTGGCTTATTATCTTTATCAAGACGATATAAACCTTCCATCGTATTTCCTAGCATTTGTGAAGATACTGTATCAGTTGATTTTGAAGAATCCATTGTCGGAATCTCTTGTGTTACTGTTCGATTTAACACTTGTTTTGCTGC
>NZ_BOQB01000301.1 GCF_018332475.1 Bacillus sanguinis
ATAAAACAATATATAATGATAACATGTAATATTTTTGTCAATTATGCATTTTTACATATTCACTCCTTCTAAAGATTTAATCATAAAAAATAAGAGAACTTGAGCTTATATAATAAGATCAAGTTCTCTTATTTCTTTACAAAAAACGCCTACAAAAAACACTTTCCCAATTCCTTACTAATTCATTTGGAGCTTTTCACATAACTAATCGCCTGACTACCCATTTGCACCCATGCCTTTTCAAAGGTTTCTCTCGGCACTTTTACATCTAAGCTATCCTTAAGTGGATCTCGGATATATACAGATTCCTGATCATATCCAATAAGTACAACGCAATGTTCATTATATGTAATAGAAACATCTCCACTATTTGTTTCCCATGTAGTAAATTCATCTTCATCTAATGGCGCAAATGTTGCATTTGTAATCATAACTACCGGTTGTCCTGCTTTTACACTCTTATAAAGTTCTTCTATACTCTTCCCTGTTAAGTCCACAGCTTTATTAGGTAAATACTTTTTTGCTAATTGAAAAAGTGGTCCATGATATACACCATATCCAGATTCAGAAAAGGTATAAATATTTCCTACAAATCCTTCATTCGGATTCCCACGTACACCATCGTTCATAAAATCAACTTTCTTTATTTCATTTGCTAATTTCATCTTATCCACTGTAATGCCTGCGTATTGTAACATCATCGCTAAGCTCGTTACTTCGCATCCTCTATCTAGCTCTGGTAATTGCTGAATTAAAGGTACATTTGATAAGATAATCTTTTCATCACCATTAAACTCCACTTGTTTTCCACTTTGTATATTGAAAAATGTTAATTTCTCCACATACTTTGTAATTCCATTTGTATATACATTCCATGCTGCTATAGCTAGTAAAGCCATACATATATACCACTTCCATCTCCGTATCACTCTCACGCCCTTTTTAGTTCGTTAAATAAGAATAAAACGCGTCAGCATCCGTGCGAATCACCGGTACAAAATTTAGTTCTTTTCCTTTTTCAGGCTGATCTTTTTTTATTTTCTCGGCTAATTCTTGAACCTTCATATTCGTTTTATCCATATTAAGCTCATCTGCCATTTGTAATACTTTTTGCTCATTAATTTCTTTTAATACTTGATATATATCTTTCCCATATAAATCAATATGATATTTTTTTGCTTCTTCCTGT
>NZ_BOQB01000302.1 GCF_018332475.1 Bacillus sanguinis
GTGATAAAGAAACCTGGCTGAATATGCAAGATGCAATTGTAAACTATAGGGAGACTATTCCTGCTGCATGGAACACCGTATCAGATACGTTTATGAATAAATTTTGGAATGGGGATCTGGAAAGTAGAGAGCATTATGTAGCTTATGGTATAGCAACGTTAGGGCTCGGGCTTCTGGGGGATAAGGGTCTTAGTAAAGCAGGACAAGTTGGGAAGGTAGCTGCTATTACAGGTTTTACTAAAGGAAAATCACTTGTAATTAATTCTCCGACATATAGAA
Source organism: Bacillus sanguinis (assembly GCF_018332475.1). Classification (GTDB taxonomy): domain Bacteria; phylum Bacillota; class Bacilli; order Bacillales; family Bacillaceae_G; genus Bacillus_A; species Bacillus_A sanguinis. Next base: position 280 of record NZ_BOQB01000302.1, read on the forward strand.
ATGCATTACATATATTAAACAATTATGAATTCAAAGCTGGAAATCATCTTTCATATGCGGGAGTCGGTAGTATTAAACAGTACTTGCAGAAAGCAGCTCCATATACTTATGAAGGTAAAAATGGTCCAAAGACAATTAGTTTAAGAATGGGTGAGTTAGCTGGAAATAAACATCCAGTTTCAGGTATACCATATGACTTAAATGGATTCCCTATTTTCGATGCTTTTGCTGAAGTAAAATTAAAAGAAGTTGACTTTAAAAAATCAAGACCTACTCATGATAGAATATGTAATAAGCTGTTATATGAACAGATATTAGAAGATCCAAAACTAGCAGCTAAATTTACAGCAGAAGAAATTGAATTATTTAAAAATGGTCAGAAACCCAAAACATATACATGGCATCACCATCAGGACACAGGAAGAATGCAGCTTGTAGACGCGAAATTACATAAGCAAACTGGTCACACGGGTGGGTATAACATCTGGGGGAAAGACGGAGAAAAATAGGGAGGTTTATTAATGCATAACATTGTATGGGTTGGTGTAAGTAATGAAAAAGTAACAGATCATGAAATCGAACAAGTAGAAAAATATTTTAACATTAAACTACCTAATGATTTTATTGAATGTGTGAAGAAATACGATGGAGGTTACCCACGTCCTAAAATATTTGATGTACCAGGACAAGATGAAAATGTATTCAATGATTTATTGACCTTCCATATAGAAGATGAGTATTCAATTGTAAAAAATTATGAAGATATAAAAGAAGAATTATTAGACAATATATATCCTTTCGCAAATGATCCTTTTGGGAATTTCTTATGCTTTGACTATCGTAATAATTCCGCATTACCAACAATCGTATTTTGGGACCATGAAGAAGAGGACATGGAAAAAGCAATATATCCTGTTTGCTCAACATTTACAGAATTGCTTGCTAGTCTACGTGATTTTGAAGAAGAAGATTGAGGGAACTAAAAAAACGGTCTAGAATTCTAGACCGTTTTTTTATGATTTACTAATTTTCCAACCATCATCCGTTTTCTCTAGTTCAATTACGATTACCTTATTAGGGGTACCGTCAGGAAAATGCGGATTTACAACGCTAAGCCTATTTTCCTGACGATTCCCCCATTTTTACAACGTTAAGAAAGTTTTAATGGTCTTAAAGAATCTAACGAGACCACTTTCTCCGAATTAAAATGATATTCTCCTAGTAGATTAATATGTTCCCAACCTAGAGGCGACATATGGTGTAATAATTCTTCATTAAAACTACCAGACTGTTTTTGATATTCAACTGCTTTAGTTAGATGTAAGGTATTCCAAATACTAATAGCATTGATGATTATGTTTAAAGCACTGGCTCTTTGCAATTGATGTTGTATAGTCCGTTCCCTAAGCTCACCTTGTTTTCCGAAGAAAATAGCTCTTGCTAATCCGTTCATGGCTTCTCCTTTATTTAATCCCCTTTGTATTTTTCTTCTTAATGATTCATCCGATATATAATTCAAAATAAAAATTGTTTTTTCTATTCGACCCATCTCACGTAAGGCTATAGCCAAGCTGTTTTGTCTTGAATAAGATCCTAGTTTCCCCATAATAAGGGATGCTGAAACTGTTCCTTCTCTTATTGAGTGAGCTAATCGCAAAACATCCTCATAATTTTCTTTAATGACCTTTGTATTTATTTGTCCACGTAAAATGGCTTCTAATTTTGGATACTCACTTGCTTTATCTATTGTAAATAATTTTGAGTCTGCTAAATCTCTTATTCTTGGGGCAAATTTAAATCCTAATAAATGAGTCAGTCCGAATATTTGATCTGTGTAACCAGCTGTGTCTGTATAATGCTCTTCTATGTTTAAATCCGTTTCATGGTGCAACAAACCATCTAAAACATGAATCGCATCCCTTGAATTAGTATGAATAATCTTTGTGTAGTAAGAAGAGAATTGATCACTAGTAAAACGGTAGATGGTGGCTCCTTTTCCAGTTCCATAATGTGGGTTTGCATCTGCATGTAGTGATGAAACACCTAACTGCATTCTCATACCGTCTGATGAGGATGTTGTACCGTCTCCCCAATAGGAAGACAATTGTAATTTGTGATGAAAATTTACTAATACGGCTTGGGCTTTATTCATTGCATCTTCATACATGCGCCATTGAGATACATTGGCTAATTGCTTATATGTAAGTCCGGGTGTTGCTTCAGCCATCTTGCTTACACCTATATTCATTCCCATTCCTAAAAGGGCAGCCATAATAATAATCGTTTCTTCTTTATCCGGTTTTCGATTATTGGAAGCATGAGTAAATTGCTCATGAAATCCTGTTATATAAGCAATATCCATCAGTAAATCGGTTAATTTTATTCTTGGTAGCATCTGATAAAGGCTTGCACTAAACTTTTTTGCTTCTTCTGGTACATCTTTTTCTAAGCGTGCAAGTGACAGCTTTCCTTTATCAAGAGAAACTCCATCTAACTTGTTGGAATTGGCAGTTAACCACTTTAACCTTTCATTAAGGCTGCTGGTTCTCTCCGTTATATAATCTTCGAATGATAAACTAACTGATAATCTCGTATTCTCTTTCGTTTGATTCCATGTAAATTCGGAAAACAAATATTCCTCAAAATCTCTATATTGTCTGCTGCCAACAATGGAAACATCTCCTGCCCGAACATGCTCCCGAAGTTCTGTTAAAACAGCCATTTCATAGTAATGACGATTGATTGTTGTACCATCATTCTCGTATAAACGCTTTTTCCAACGTTTTGAAATAAAATCCACAGGTGAGTCATCAGGTACTTTTCGTTTTCCGGATTCGTTCATTCCTCGGATAATCTCTACAGCTTGTAAAAGTGGCTCATTTGCCTTTGTAGAATGAAATTCCAACACCCTTAATAGCGTTGGCGTATATTTTCTTAGTGAATAAAATCGTTTTTGCAGTAAGTCTAAATAATCATAGTCAGCAGGACGTGCAAGCTCCTGGGCTTCTTCGACCGAAGAGACAAAAGAATTCCATTCAATAACGGATTCTAAAACCTCAAAAACGTCTAATTTTTCCTGTTTTGCTTTGATCAAAGCTTGTCCGATGTTCGTAAAGTGTATAACTTTCTCATTCAGCTTTTTACCGTTCAGTTTCTGAATTTCCTCTTGAGCCTTACGACCTTTTGATAAGAGACTAAGTATTTGTCTGTCATGAATTTCAAAAGCTTTATCCGTCAAATCTTGATTAAGATGTAATAAATAGACGGTTAGTATTGAATATCGTTTATTTTCCTGAAAATCACGGAATGCATAAGGTTCATATCTTGAACCCAAGCGAGACAGCTGTAACAGGCGATTGCGGTGCAAATGATTAATTTGCACCGTTTCTAATTCCATTCCTCGTATGTATTCGAGTCGTTCTATTACTTTTAAAAAGGTTTCGGGTGAAGGATGTCCCGGTGGTTCTTTTAACCAACCCAATATCGTTTTATTGGATTCTGACGAATGCTGCAAGGTAATAATATCTTCAAGTTTTTCTTTTTGTTCATTTGTTAGGGATTGACTAACCGTGTTAAATAGCTTCTTTTCAGCCATTGCCCTTGCTTCCCACACTATTCTTTCAAGTGTAGTGATAGCAGGCAGTATGATTTTGTTTTTTCTTAGAAAATCTATGCATTCATGTAGTAGATGAATGGCATCACCATTTTCCAAAGCCAATTGATGTAGGTGCTTAAATGTCATTCTATATTCTTTCAG
>NZ_BOQB01000303.1 GCF_018332475.1 Bacillus sanguinis
GATTGTAATGAGAAATAAACAAAAATAGATGATCTAATGTGTTGATATATCAAGTGTGTACAAGCTATCGGCTCGGTAAGAAGATAAAGATGACCGAAAAGTTGTAGTATCAATAAATGGACAAGCTTTTATTAATTTGTACAGGCTGAGAACGGCTACTTTGATTGAAAGTCAATAAAGAATTGCAATCAAAGTATGCGTCTCTTCGCTAAAACTCGTTCTTATATTTTCTATGAAACTACTTGAAGCGATAAAATAAATCTCGGTTTTAGTGCAATACTAGATACATGTAGTAGCTGAAATTCTCGGTAATAACAAATGCCAGCGATCGCTGGCATTTGTTATTACCGAGAAAAAGGGGACAAGGAGTGCTTGTCCCTAGTGGTTTCAAGGGTTCTTGTCCATTTCGTATGGTTGCTGTATTTTCAAATTTTAGAGCTCTCGGTTTTTAGGGAAATCGTAAATAATCTCCTCGGTTTTAGGGCTTGTTCGTTCTTGTCCTATTTTCAAAGATTTGTAGAAAAGAATCGATTTTTATTAGGTATATTCAATTATTTTGATTGGATATGCCTTTTGCTATTTACACGGGTAAATTCATTTTTGTAATGATATGATTGTAAGTTTACCGAGGTAATGTTACTCAAGGACAATTCAAATGTAGGACATAACTGGGAATTCATTTTTTTATGGATAACTAATACTTTTTAGAGGAATCAATATAAACTTGTCTCATGTTTTCTCTGCTTGTCTCATACATTTACTGTATAGGAGAAGAGGAGGGGAAATGTAATGAGTCAAGATCGTGCACTTGCATACGCAATCGATGAAATTACAGAAATTGCAACGGGATTTGGATTGGATTTTTATCCGATGAGATATGAAGTTTGTCCTGCTGAGATTATTTATACATTTGGGGCATATGGAATGCCTACTCGTTTTTCACACTGGAGCTTTGGAAAGCAATTTTTTAAGATGAAGCTTCATTATGACTTAGGACTAAGCAAAATTTATGAGTTGGTAATTAATTCGAATCCATGCTATGCCTTCCTATTAGATACAAATAGCCTGATTCAAAATAAATTGATTGTTGCCCATGTACTGGCGCATTGTGATTTTTTCAAAAATAACATTCGATTTTCAAATACAAAGCGAGACATGGTTGAAAGTATGGCAGCGACTGCAGAACGCATTAAAGCATATGAACATGAATATGGAAGACAAGAAGTTGAAAAGTTTCTAGACGCTGTACTGGCAATTCAAGAACACATTGATCCATCACTAGTAAGGAATAAACTATCCTGGTCAATGGATGATATGTATGTAGAAGAACGAGAAGAAAGAAGAAAAACAGATTATGATGATTTGTGGGGATTAGATAATAGAAATAAAAAACAGGAGCCGCAGAGTATTCGTAAGAAAAAGAAGTTCCCGCCACAATCTGAAAAAGATTTATTGTTGTTCATTCAAGAATACAGTCGGGAGTTAGAAGAGTGGCAGCGAGATATTTTAACGATGCTGCGAGAAGAAATGCTTTACTTTTGGGCACAAATGGAAACGAAAATTATGAATGAAGGTTGGGCAAGTCTGTGGCATCAAAGAATTTTACGAGAAATGGATTTAACTTCAAGTGAAGCTATTGAATTTGCAAAATTAAATGCAGGTGTAGTTCAACCATCGAAAACAAGCATTAATCCATACTATCTAGGAATTAAAATGTTTGAACACATTGAAGAACGTTATGACAATCCGACTGAAGAAATGAAACGAAGAGGAATTAAGCCTGGATCGGGTAAACAGAAAATTTTTGAGGTGCGGGAGCTGGATAGTGACACATCATTTATTCGTAATTATTTAACGAAAGAATTGGTTATGCGAGAAGATATGTACTTGTTCCAAAGGCAAGGAAAAGAGTACAAAGTTATAGATAAAGAATGGACACATGTACGAGATCAGCTTGTAAACATGAGAACAAATGGTGGATTTCCATATTTGATGGTTGAAGATGGAGATTACTTAAAAACTGGTGAACTATACTTAAAGCATTATTATGAAGGAATTGAACTTGATTTGAAGTATTTGGAGAAAGTATTGCCTTATATGTATCAACTGTGGGGAAGAACCGTTCATATGGAATCAGTTGTGGAGAATAAAGGTGTTGTGTTTTCTTATGATGGGAAGATGGTGCATAGGAAGTATGTGTGATGTTATTGATATAACCAGTAATTAAATAAGGATATTTATGTAATTGGCTATAAAAATGAATGTATTATCGAATATTAAAAGAGAGCAAAGCTATTGAAATAATAGCTTTGTTTTTTGTATTTCGTTAGTATGTTACATTATTTTTTAGTATAAACTTGTAAATTATGCTAATTAAGTCGAAAATTTAGTATAATTATTTTAATTAGTATTATATATGAAGAGGTGAATGCTAGTGAATAATGAATTTTTAGAAAAACTGAAAAGGGGTCCATCCTTTTTATTTTTAGGACAGGATACCCTTAGAACAGCGACAGGAAAAGATCCATTGTTAGCGGAAGTAAGTCGGAAATATGGAACTGGGCAAGTAATTACTGATTATAATGATTTAATACAACTCTTTGATAGTTGCATTAAGAATGATGCTAATGAGAAGGAAGCTATTTTAGCTTGGATGCAGCAGAGGTGTGAAAGGTTTACTTCTCCTTCTTGGCTTGATTACATAGCCAAATTTAAATGGAATGGTGTTTATACATCATGTATAGATTCATTTTGGTTTAAATCATTTAAAAATGATTGGCGGGAGTTTCAATCTATATATAATGACAAACATTCGCCTGAGAATCCTAGAAATCGTTTGAGATTGCATACAACTTTTTTATTTGGATCAGTGAATAGAACAGAAGATTCAGAGAGAGCTCCGCTTTCTAAAATAGAGTTTATTAAAAGGAAACCTATTGCGACTGCTTTAGCTAGGCGACTTAAAGAGTTGATAACACCTTTAGGTGTATTAATAATTGAGGGATACGCAGGAACAGCTGATTGGTTAAATCCAGAAATGTTATATGTAGCTATATCGGAGCTGAATGATAAACAAGTACATATTTTTAGTATAACGGATGAACTTAAAGAAGATGAATATATAAATTTATTGTTAGAAGAAGGGAAAATAGTTTTACATACTGAAAGTTTAATGTCCTTTTTAAGCCATGCAGAAGAAAATGGACATATAGATTTAAATGATAAACCTAATGAGGAATTTAAACATTCTATCCAAATAGGTGACAAAGTTTTCGGTATTCCACCTTCAATATGGAATCAAACTAGCAAAAGTGCAACGATTTTAACAGATTCATTATTTTTACCACCTGAGCCAATTTCTGATGAAAAAAGGTATAGTGAATTTAGAAAATTTTTATCTGAGTCAAGCATTAAGCCAATTTGGGATGGATATAACAAAGGGTATTCTTTTGCAAGGAACTTTGAAGAAGAGTTATATAGGATAGTTACATCTTCTTTAGAAGAAAGGCAATTGCAAAATGATCCCATCATTTTACATGGACAAACAGGTACAGGAAAAACAGTAGCACTTGGATCAATTGCTTACAGAGTACGGGATGAAGGAAAGTACCCTGTTCTTTTTATTGAAAGAAAGTCACAACGTTTATCAAATAATGATTTAGAAGCATTTTGTAAATGGGCTGAGGATTTAGGGGCAAAAACTTGCTTAATTATATGGGATGGTATGACTGAAGTTACCCAGTATTACTCATTATTAAACTTTTTGGCAAGTCGGGGGAGAAAAGTTGTCATATTGGGAAGTTCATATAAGTTAGATAATGTAGGGAACTTGAATAATTATGTAAATGCGCCTTCACAACTAGAGATTAATGAGTCAAATAATTTCTTGAGTTTTATCAATAGGTTTGATCCAGGTTTAGGTGACGTTTTGAAAGATCAGATACACATTGATGACCCGAATTTTTTAGTTTGTTTGTATAGGGTGTTACCAGTTACAAGAAGTCATATTAGAATGGGGCTTAATAAAGAAGTCGAAAATGCTGAAAGGCAGATGAGAATTCAAATCGAAGGGGGAGAGATTGAAGCAAAATCTACAACTCTTGCTTACGCTCTTTTAAAATCAGGAGTTATTACTCCAAAAGATTTAGCTATAAATACTACGGATAAGGATGAAATTGGAGGAGAGCAATTAGATCAACTACAAAAATTAATAGGTTTAATTATGGTTCCAGGAAAGTATGGAATAAGAATACCATTGGAAATTCTTTTGAGAACATTGGATAAATCTTATCTAGAAGATTTTAATAAGATATTTGATGGAACAGATATATTTAAATGTTATGAAGATACTGTAGGAAACATATTAGTTGGTCCGAGACATCCTTTAGAAGCGAAATTATTGACACAATACAGGCTTGGCGGCAGTAAATATGAAATTGAATTTATCAAACAATTATTACTTGAAGTTAGAGATAATGATTTCGGTCAAGATAGTTATGAGATGCAATTTGCAGTAGATTTAATAAGATGCGTAGGTCCTAATGGAGAAGATAGTTCCTACTATGCACCATATTTCTTGGATTTATCAAAAACACTTACTCAACTAAGAGAAGAGCGTGGCGTAGGCAATCCAAGGTTAATGTTACAAGAAGCAACATTACTCAGAGAATGTGTAGTAAAAAGCGATAAACAGATATTAAATAGAGATAATCATGATGAATTAGAATTACTTAATGATGCCGAAAAAATTATAAAAAAAGCATTGGACTATGTGCATGAAGATAAGTATTATTATCCATTGAAAAGTGCCATTATAGTTGAACATGCTTCTATTATTGGCTTTCAAATTCAACATTATATAAATAATAATCATACATTTTCAAATTTGAGGACTTTATATAAAGATGCGCGCGATTTAATTTATCAAGCCAAGCAACTTGACCCAAATAGTTATTATCCGATTGATGTGTTTGCTTGGATAACCAAAAGTTTATTATTATTTGATCAGCTTTCACCTATAGAAAGGGTAGAAGCAGAAACGGATATTATCCATATTTTCGATTTAGTAAATTCAGATGATATTAGCACAAATCAAAAAATAAAATATGAAGATCGAAAAATGGAAATAGGTAAGTTATTAGATAAAGATGAAATGACAGAAGAAGCATTCAATAACTTAATAAAACAAGGATCAAAAGTAGGTTATTATAGAAAAGCCTATCAAATAATTAAAGATATTCCTCGTGATAGGAAATTAACAGAAGAAGAAGTTTTAAGGTGTAAGGAAGCAGTAGATTATTTAGAAAATGTTAGAGAAAAGATTAATGATGATGGTAAATGTATGTACTTGCTATTTAGGTTATGGTGGATGATGAAAACAGGAAGACCATTCTTTTATGAGGAACGTCAAGTCCTCCCTTTTACAAAAGAAGACTGGGGATATTGTTATCGCATATTAACAGATTTAATGGAGACAGAGGATTTTTATTCAACGCCATCCATAAAGTATTTTAAGGGAGTCGTTTTATTTCATTTAGGTTATTTAAATGATTCTATGCAAGTTTTTAAAGAATTAGAAAGTGAATCAGAATTTTTATATAAAAGTAGAAGGATAATTAGAAGCTATTTAGCTAGTAACAGCGATGGACAGCCTACTGTTTATAATGGAACCGTTAGCTTTATAGCTAGTAACTGGTCTAAAGGCGATATTTATGTAGAAGAGTTAAGAAAAAGGGTTAGGTTTGATCCAAAGTCCTTTAATAAAGATATTAAATTACATGATGAATTAACATTCCATATCGCTTTTAATTTTAGAGGATTTATTCCAGATCCAATCAATTATTATGAGATAAAGCGAGGAAAAGGTAATGAATGATGCTTTGTCTATTGAAAGCTTAATGTTGGATATAATGTCTACTAGGAAAATTATTGATAGGTTATCAAGAAATTTAACAAATAGACAAATTTTTAATGAATCAGAATTCCATATACCTAATTTTTCGAATCCAGAATTAGGATTTATTAAAACTGTATCTTGGTTATATATTCATTATTATGAATTAGGAAAAGTTGATATTAAATTTTTGTTACCTAAATTAGGGGTTTATTCGATAGATTCAGATAATAAACAAAGTAATCACTTTAAATTAGTTCATCATTTAAGGACTTATTTACAGCATAGTTTAGATTTAACAAAACCAAGGAATCAGGAAATGGAACAATATTGTGGTTCATGGTTTAGAGAAGTATGTACTACTTCATATCCAAATTCTTTAGAGCATTGGAAACAATGTTTAAACAGTATATTAGTAGAGGCGAAAGATTTTTATGATAGTATAATAAAGTGCATACAAAATATTGAGGCTGATGAATCAATTGATCACATTGTTCAAGACTGGAATTTTTGTAGGGATCGCTATCATCCACCACATGAATTTGAAATCCTTATTTCCAAGACGGCAGGTGATATGGGAAGGGATTTAATTGACAGTAGTAAAATGTGTAAAAAATTTTATAATGACTGGAACAAGGCGTTAGAGCTCTTGAAACCAGGGTATATTTTTGAGGTAGAAGCAAGGAAGCTTATTGAAAATACACTTTTAACTGAAATGAAAAGTGTTATGCCTATTATAGGTCTCGACATAATGAATTATTTTGGAGTAGAGCCTGGACCAAAAGTTGGTGAATTGTTAAACATTGCAAAAAAGCTATTTGAGGAAAAACCATGTAATAGGGAAGAATTATTACAAAGAATTAAAGAGCACTATGAGTTTTAGTTTTGGTGAAAAACGGTATTAAGCAGGTTGATTGGTGCTATAAAAGGTAGTGAAAGTATCTTAACAATACGAGGTTGGGCGAGCCTGTGGCATCAAAGAAAACTTACATTCAAGTGAGGAGTTAGCTTGTAAATATACGAGCTAATGGCGTTTTTCTATAGATCATAGTCAAAGTTTATAAGAAAAAAGATGTGTTTTCTTATAATGGGCAGATGATGCATCGGAAGTATGTATAACAAAAGGAGCT
>NZ_BOQB01000304.1 GCF_018332475.1 Bacillus sanguinis
TTACTGCGAAAAGAATTGGTAATATAAACGCACTACTTTTTCCTAATAGGTCATCCATTAAAGCAGTCTTATAAGCTATTAATGCAAAGATACTATGTGCTAATCCTATTATGTAAGGAATGCTAAACAAGGTGAAAATCTCTTTACTTATTATTCTTTTTATCTTCTTTTTGTTATAGCCCATTCTATTTAAAATAATAAATTCATTTTTATTTGCCATCATACTTGAAAGGTTATGGAAATAGAGAATACTGCCTGTTGCAATAAAGAAGATGATAGTAACAAAACTAATGAGCAAGAATGTTGAGCTGTTTTGCTGAATAATATAATCATTTTTCTGGTAACTGCTTGTAAAATAACTATTATTTTTAAATAGTGGAGCTAAGTTTTCATAAACTGTTTTATTATCCCTCATATCTTTTCCATTAAAACTGACTATCGTTTTTTGGGGTAACTCTAAAACTTTTATTTCTTTATACAGTTGATCCGAGATAATAAGTGTTCCTATACTATTTGCAAACCCAATCGAATTAAGTAATGTAGTGTCTTTTACTTTAACATCTATATTAGTTGTAGGCGTTAAATTTAAAGTATATATTTTCCCTTTATCTAGATTTTCTTTTTCAGGTCGATATTTTACTAGGATGCTTTCATTTTTAGCTAAATGATTAAATTCTACATTTTTATCTTGAATATGTATTAACTTTCTGTAATCTGACTCAGAGATAAGGTCAAATCCATGTTCTTTTTTTATACGATATTCTTTAGGTAAATTATCAGAATTAGATTTCCCGTTAATAATGGTTGTTTCTGCATATCTTGTATTTTCTTTACCGACAGTATTTTGTACAGTTTGTAGTGCTTTATTCGCTACATCCTTATCGTCTAAAGGGAACTCAATAGCTGAAGGTACGATCCGTTCTGTAGCGGCAACTGGATAGTAAAGAGTCAGTAGAGTAGAACTGAATATAGCTAAAGTTCCTGCGGTTAATAAGGCTAATAAAATTAAAGTTTTTGCTTTCGAACGAATTTTAAATATAAAGTTTGGAATGACAATAATATTGGATTCTTTATAAAACCATATTTTATTTTTCTTCAATTTTTGAATCGCATATGGTAAGAAAGAATGAATAAAGAAGATCGTTCCTAATATTACACTAAACATTGTTAAGAGGGCGATGGGGGAAAAGCCAATTGTTTTCCACAAAGAGTTCGTGCCTCGTGTAATATCGATGGCTAAGAAATAGCCAATTAAAATGAAAAATAATCCTAGTAGTGAAAAAACTGTATTGATTTTTATGTTTTTTTCTTCCTTTTGTTCCATGCGCACTAAAGTTAGTAAGGAACTTTTTCGAAGAATAAGCCAATTTGATAAAGATAAAACAAAAAGAACAGCAAAGATAAAAACAAAGGTAAATAGTACTGCATCAAGATTAATAAATGGTACTTTAGAAGTATCGATTTGTAATTTTAGTATTTTAATTATTGCTTCCACAATTCCTTTATGAGCGATAGCACCAAAAGTGATTCCTACAAGAAGGGCAGTAGAGCAAATGATAATATTTTCAAAAGTTAACAGTTTTAGCATCGTTGATTTTCTGTATCCTAAAAGAGAATAAATACCGAGCTCGTTCATTCTTTTTTTCATGAAAAATGTATTAGAGTATGACATATAGAATAGTACAAATGCCATAACAAAGATTGCCACTGTTTTGGACATTGTTTCTATCCTACCGTCAGACGAAATCTTTACCATGACAATGTCGTTCATGGAAAAAGAGATAAAGGAGAAAAATACCGTCAGTACAAAAGCTACTGAAATGAAATAGAATGAATAGAAGGAGAAGTTATTTTTTAAATTCTTTTTTGCAATTGTAAATAAACCCACAGTTCAATCTTCCTTTCATGCTCTTAGTTATATCGATTTTCATCAATTTTAGAGATTTCTTTTAATATTTCTTCAAAAAATTCTTTTCTATTTTGTTTATTTTTCTTTAATTCTTTTATAATGTTTCCGTCTTTGAATATTAAAATTCTACTAGAAAAACTGGCTGCATAGGCATCATGAGTTACCATTAAAATTGTAGTTCGAAGTTCCTCATTTACCTCTTTTAATTTTTGAAGTAGTTCTGTTGCAGAATTTGAATCTAACGCGCCTGTAGGTTCATCTGCAAATAAAATACTAGGCTGCTTTGCAAGGGCTCTTGCAGCTGCAACCCTTTGTTTTTGTCCACCCGATAATTGACTAGGATACTTGCTTAATTGCTCAAATATATCAAAACGCTTTGCTAAATTTTCTATTGTGGATTCAATTTCCTTTGGAGAGTTTTTTAACAGAGTAAGTGGAACAGCAATATTTTCCTTTACTGTTAAACTATTAAGTAAAAAATACTCCTGAAAAATAAAACCTAAGTAATCCTTCCTAAAATCAGCAGATTTATTATTGTTAAGCGTTTGGATATTGACCCCGTTTATAAAAACATCGCCATCTGTAGGGGTATCGATAGTGGATAAAATATTTAATAAAGTCGTTTTTCCGGATCCAGAGGCTCCCATAATCCCCACAAACTCCCCCGCTTGAATATCAAAAGAAACTTTATTAAGCCCAGGTAATTGGTTCTTGTTATAAATTTTTGTCACATTCCTTGCAGATACTAATGCATTCATTTTATTTACTCCTTTGCATCTATTTATATATAAAGTGTATCTTTTGATATAAAAAGAAGCATGAGTAAAAAGCGCAATCTTGTGCTCATATGCTGTTACTTTGTATTACGAAATGGTGTAACTGATAAAAAATATAGATACATCATGATAGGGGTATGAATAAAAGAAGCACCAACTTCAAAAATCCCATCAGCCGATAAAACGAGGGAAGTTCAACATAATGGACATAAACGGTGCTTATACATGTAAAGTAAGAGGTCATGAAAATGAATAAAGACTGCTAATTTTCGTGCGCTTTGATTATGTAGTAATAGGGGGAAATGACATGAAGAGCAATACTCCTAAGAAAATTTTATTTATTCAATCGGGAATTCCTTTTTATTATCCAATGATCGAAGCAGCAATTTTGAATAGTTTACAAAAGGTAAACAGCGATACAAGTATGGTGAGTCCGGAAAAAGCTGTAAAAACCGCGTTAAAAATGAAACCAGATTTTATTTTGGTACTGAGTGGTTTAAGTGAAGAATTTTATCATATTATGCCATTCTTAAAAAAGGCAGGGTTTACTACTGGGCTTTGGCTAACAGATGATCCTTATTATACGGATGTAACACAAAATTTTGTTCCGTATTATGATTACATATTTACGCAAGATTTAAATTGTATCAAGTTTTATAGAGGGTTAGGATGTAAGAATGTGTTTCATCTCCCTTTGGCAGCGAATCTAGATGTGTTTAAACCTTCTCATAAAGAAGATACATATAAGTATGATCTTAGTTTTATAGGCACAGCGTTTGAAAATAGACTTACCTTTATTGATTCTATTTCAGAGTATTTAGCAGAAAAAAATACAAAAATTGTGGGGTTCGGTTGGGAGAAATTAAAGAATTATGAAAGGTTAAAGGATAAAATACAACTATTGCCACTTGCGAAGTATGAAGATGCATTACAATTTTACGTATCAACTACAATCAATATAAATTTACACCGTTCACCAAATGATAAGGAATTGAATTGTAATACTGCAAACATCCAAGCCTTCTCAGTAAATAATAGGACGTTTGAAATTAATGCTGTAGGCTCTTTTCAACTAACTGATATACGACCAGATGTAGCAAAGCATTACAGACCAGGTGTTGAAATAGAGACGTTTAATAGTGCATCGGAGTTTATACAAAAAGCTGATTATTATTTGGAACATGTACAAGAAAGAAAACAAATAGCAAAAAATGGACTGGATCGAACCTTGAAACATCACACATATGATAAACGAATTATACAATTATTAAACTATATTAATTTGAGGGGCGTGAAGATGTAGTCTAATCATTAACTTAAATGAAATAGCATAGGTATACATGAAGATAAGCGTTTAATGCACTGGGATAGACCAGAAGAGATTGCTGAGGATGTTTTAAATTGGTTGCTATAAAAAGGTCCGTTGTTCGAATGTGAGCAACGGACTTTTTTTAATAACTTAATTCAAGAGTGATATAAGGACAAGCAAGAGCATTAAAGTTCTATCGCCAATTCTTTTTTTGCTATAATAGATGCGTGGCAGGAAATAGATAGAAAGAAACTGCTAGTAATTTATACTTAAAGTAGGGAGATTGAACAGAGTTATGGGGACAGAAAAAGAAATTAGTTCCGCTAAATTAATATGGAAGATGACGCGCCCGCATACGTTAACGGCGACGTTTTCTCCTGTAATTTTAGGGACAGTAGCATCACTTTATGTTGCCAAAATCGATTGGCTTTTATTTATTGCGATGATGGTTGCATGTTTAGCATTGCAAATAGCAACGAATTTATTTAATGAGTACTATGATTTCAAACGTGGATTAGATACCGCTGATTCTGTTGGTATCGGTGGCGGAATTGTCCGTCACGGATTGAAACCAAAAAACGTGTTAACAGTTGCACTTTTATTGTATGTAGTAGCAGCAATTATTGGAGTTTATATTTGTATGAATAGCAGCTGGTGGTTAGTCGTCATCGGTTTAATTGGGATGGCGGTTGGCTATTTATATACAGGTGGTCCATTACCAATTGCGTACACTCCATTTGGAGAATTAGTTTCTGGCTTGTTAATGGGGACATGTTTTGTACTTATTGCTTTCTTTATTCAAACGAATACGATAACGATTGAAAGTGTATTGATTTCCATTCCAATTGGAATTTTAGTCGGTGCAATTAACATGTCCAATAACATCCGAGATATCGAAGAAGATATTAAAGGTGGAAGAAAGACATTAGTAATCCTCCTTGGGAGAGAAAAAGCAATAGTAACACTAGCTGTTGCCTTTTTCATTGCTTATGTATGGATCGCGGTGATTGTGTTGATGGGTTATATAAGCCCTTGGGCATTAGTTATGTTCCTAGGTTTGAGAAAGCCAATCTCTGCTATTCAAAGTTTCCAAAAAGGAGCAAAGGATCCCGGTTATATGCGCATCGCCATGAAATCAACAGCGATGACAAATACGATTTTCGGCTTCTTATTATCAGCAGGATTATTAATTAGTTATTTGTTTTAAATAAAAAATCTTGTTAAATAACTTAACCCCAATTTCTCAATTTTAATGTAGAGAGATTGGGGTTTTTATTTTGAGTTTGTTTAACGTTAAGAACATTTTCATTCGAAGTGAAAATACCAATAAATTGCAACTTCATCACTTGTCATATCCAAACCTTTATAAATAAGAAAATCAAATCCACCTATTACAAATCCACATTTTTCATAGAACTTACACGCAGCAACATTATTATTTTGCGTTTCAAGCATGATCCCGGGCATGTTGCCTTCTTTTGCCCATTGCTTTGCTTGATCAATTAATCTTTTACCAACCCCGAGTGTACGATGTTTTTTATCCACCGTTATATCTTCTATGTAAGCATAGTGATTCCAATTCTTTTTCAATACTATTAATCCGATGATTTGGTTATGTAACAGTGCTATGTAGATTACTTGATTGGGCTTATTTATATATTCATTGTACGCCACTTCTTCATTATCATTTTGTAAATAACTTTTTTCATAACTCGGAACGTCTTCTACTTTGTATTCTATGCGTCTATTTACTTTTGAAAGAGAAAGAATTAACCGAGCATTCACTATAAAACTGTCATCAATTTCCGGGAGATTGTCTAAATCATTTGTTTCTAACTCTCTAATTAAAAGGCTCATCGTGATACCTCCAAATCATATTATTTCTTCTGGTTTTTTATGTGATTCAAATTCATTCCAATTATAAAATTATAATAGTATTTCAATAGTAAGGCTATCTCTGCATTTTATCTTTATACTGTCATGCTATTATCTTGATATAACCATGTTGTATGTAGTAGTGACGGAAATAGTGAAAGATTTCTAATTGGTTAACATATAAAATGAACTATTTCTTCCTAACAATAAAATAAATCGTGGAGAAGAGAAAAGATGCAAAGAACAATATTAATCGTAGAAGATGAAGATATTTTACGTGAGATTATGAAGGATTACTTATTAAACGAAGGGTACAACGTCTTAGAGGCGATTGATGGAAAAGAAGCGTTATCTATATTTGAAGAGCATGAGGTGCATTTAATTATTTTAGATAATATGTTACGGGAATTAGATGGCTGGGCAGTCTGTCGGCGAATTCGGAAGAAATTTAATGTACCTATTATTATGTTAACGGCTCGGGTAGATGAAGATACTTTACTCGGATTTGAACTAGGAGCAGATGATCGCACTATTAATAGTCATATTCGTAATTTGCGTCATAAATTAGGACAAAAAGCAGCTTGTATTGTAACCGTTGTACGAGCTGGTTATAAATTTGAGGGACAAGTATGAAAAAAGGAATTGTATTAAAGTTATTTATATTAACAACAGCATTATGCACACTTATTTTAGCAACTATTTTTATTGGACAAACTATATTTTTTAAGCAATACTATGCAAATCGAAAAGTGAATGATATTGAAAAGAATATTCAATCCTTTGAAAAAGCATATGTAAAAGCTGGAGATGATGCGACAGCAATTCAGGAATTGGAACAAAATTTCTATCAAGAGAATGCCACATGGATTACAACGTTAGATCGTGCAGGTAATATAAAATATGCAAATGATTTTTCTATAGAAATTCAATTAGACCCTAACGAAAATAAGAGTTTTTCTGAACGTTCCATTCATATACCGTTGTATAGTTTTATCAATTTAGAAGATATAGAAAGGATGAAATATAGTTTAGAACAAGGGAGTCATATTATTATCGATGGAGTACAGAAGGGGGATATAGTAGTCCCTGCGATGTTAACGATAAAAGAGAAGAATGTTGGGCTAGAGAACAAGCAACTATCAGAAAGGTTGTATGGGCCAAAAGCTGTATCATCAAAAGAAAGTTCACAATTATATTTAGCAGGAAGCATTCAGAACGTGGAATTACCAGAGGGGACTGCAGGAAATAACTTTATATATGGAAATCGTGTGCTTATAGATAGAATAAAGCAATTTCAGGTTGATTTATTATTGGATCGAAAATTTAATGATGTTACTTCTACAGAAATAATGGATTACGAAGAAAATAATATTAAATATAAACTTTTAATCAAGCCAACAAAAGATGCAAATGGTATGAAAAATTATATTTTTGCTATGACATCATTGCAACCAGTTGATGAAGCAGTACAAATGATAAAGGATTATTATGTATATTTAATTATCTTTGTATTGATTTTAATTGTGTTGATATCGTTCTATTACTCAAAAAAAATCGCTAAACCATTATTACGAATAAATAATACTACAAAAAAAATTGCAGGTTTAGATTTCTCAGAGACGATACCTATTACTACAAAGGATGAAATAGGTGATTTATCACAAAATATTAATACGCTTTCTAAAGCTTTGCATTCGTATATTCATCAATTGCAGCAAGATATAGAGAAAGAAAAGCAATTAGAAAATACACGTAAAGAATTTATCGCGGGTGTTTCACATGAGTTAAAAACACCTTTAAGTATTATGAAGAGCTGTATTTCAATTTTGGAGGATGGCGTTGCTAGTAATAAAAAGGATTATTACTTTAAAGCAATGTCAAAAGAAGTAGATAAAATGGATATGCTCATTATTGATATGCTCGAGTTAGCAAAATTCGAATCTGGTACGTATAAAATGGAAATGGATGTTTTCCATATTGATGAGATGATCGATTACATATGTGAGCAATTAACCTCGGATATAACAGCTAAGCAATTACATGTTCATAAAGAACTTTCTAAAATTGAAGTTGTTGCAAACCAGCATCGCATAGAACAAGTTATAACTAACTTTATTACGAATGCAATTCGTTACACACCAGAACAGGAGAATATTATTATTTCTACAATAGAAGAGAATGAACGTGTAAAAGTATGTGTAGAAAATAAAGGAGTACATATTGAACTAGAACATTTAGAAAAAATATGGGATCGTTTTTATCGAGGAGATACGTCACGTCAACGTTCAAAAGGTGGAACAGGATTAGGCCTTGCTATTTCAAAGAATATTTTGGAGCTACATGGTGCGGAATATGGTGTTTCGAATACAGAAGATGGAGTATTATTTTTCTTCTATTTAAATAAAAACGTGTAGAATTTTCGTTCTACACGTTTTGTTCATTTTTAATTAAAATCGACATTATCTGCATTTTATCTTTATCAGCATTCATTACTATTTTCATTAGAAACGGAATGAAAAGTTGATAAGGAGATTGTTAAAATGAAAAAAAGAGCGATATTGCTTTTGTTTATTATAGTAATACTGGGTACAGGCGTTAGTTTCATACATGCTAAAGGGTACAAAAACATATCAACAGAGGATTTACGATTAAGAGGAAAAACAATTGTAATTGATCCAGGGCACGGTGGAGAAGATAGAGGGACGAAAGGAAAGAAATTTGGAACAATTGAAAAAGAGCTTAATTTAAAAGTAGCACAAAATATAAAGAAAGAATTAGAAGAAAGAACAGATGCAAAAGTTATATTGACGCGTGAAAAAGATGCGAGTTTACTTTCAGAAACAAAACAAAAGGAAGAATTGCAAGCTCGTGTAATAGTAGCGAAAGAACATGCGGCGGATCTTTATATTAGCATTCATCATGATGCTTTTGAGGATACAAATGTAAAAGGAATAACAACTCATTATGGATCTAATAAAAGGAAAGATAAAAAATTAGCTAAGGTCATACAAGAAGCTATTTTTGATCAAAATATAGACAGCCGAGATCGAGGCGTTCATGGCAGTGATTTTCTTGTCTTACGAGAAAATCCTTCTCCGGCTATCCTAATAGAATTAGGATTTACATCTAATGCGAGTGATGAAAAAAGAATGAATTCAGAAGAATTTCAAGCAAAATCGCAAAAAGGTATTGTAGATGGCATTATTAATTATTTTATTATGTAATAAAATAGGCAAGTAGAAAAATACTATTCTTTCTATATCTTAATTAGGAAGAGTAGTATTTTTTATTTTGGGTGTATATCCATTCTTTAGAAACGAATATTTTTTCTAAAGAGTGGATGCAATACGCTATTCTTTAACTGATTTCGACATTATCTGCATTTTATCTTGATCCGTCTCTATTAATCTATTTATTGTAAATACCGGTTGAAACTAACGATTCAGTCGAGTAAAGGCTCAGCTTTTTAAATAATGAATATGAAAATGAATAGGGAAAGGATCGAAAAATAATGAAAGAATCACAAAGTAAGAAAAAAACAAGTGTAGTAACGAAGGTAATAATATCTCTAGGAGTTGTTTTAGCAACGACCTTTTTGACTTTCTTTTTAATGGGGGAATGGAACTCTACCCCAGCGAAAGGAGTAGCTAATGAAAGTAGTAAACAAGTTAATACGCAACAAGAAAAGAAAAAGGAAACATCACCAGCAAAACAAAAAAGACCTGATGGAAAACCGGTAGGAAAGGTTGTGTATTTAACATTCGATGACGGTCCTAGCGAATTAACTGGGAAATTTTTAGATGTACTAAAAGAGCAAAATGTTCCTTCGACATTTTTTATGCAAGGTAGCAATTTACAACATACAGGTTTTCAGGAAAACGTAAAAAGAGCGGTAAAAGAAGGACATTATATTGGTGCTCATAGTATGACACATAATAGTGATAAGCTATACAAAAAGGGACAATTTGTACCGGAGATGAAAGAAACGTTAGCTTTGATCCATAATATTACGGGTACAACTCCTAAACTAGTTCGTCCGCCATATGGATCTGCACCAGGATTAAAGGGTGAGGAAATTCGTAATCAAATTGTAGAAGCAGCAATAAAAGTTTGGGATTGGACAATAGACTCAAATGATTGGAAATTAAAAGATAATCCAACTCAGATTATCGAAAATGTAAAGAAACAAACAACAGAAGAAGTAGAAGTTGTTTTAATGCATGAAAAGGCGCAAACATTACAAGCTCTTCCTGAAATTATTAAATTTTATAAAGAGCAAGGATATGAATTTGGTGTATATAATGACGAGGATCATTTTCGTTTAAACTTCCAGAAAGATCAACGTCTATAGTATGAACATAGTTATCTTAAAAAGGTGTTTTTATTACTAAATCAATAATTAAGCCAAAAGTCGATTTCCTATACGATAAAGAAATCGGCTTTTTCTTTATAAATTTTATTTAGAGTATGCAACCTGGGTTTTAGGCTGAATATATTGACCTTAGTTTAAAACGGCATTGAGGGCTCGTAGTATTTTTTCTAAACATATTAGTTAAGATTATTCGACAACCATATTAATAATAATTAAAGTATAGAATATACACATCTTAGGGAGGGCATATATGTGAAGAAGTGGATGAAAATTGTTCTGTACTCTTTACTAGGTATTTTACTTATGGGAAGTATTACGTTCTTTGTTTGGTCTCAGTTTACTTATAAACCAACGAAAGAGGCTTTATCGTTAGTAGAAGGTAAAAAAGATGAAGATCATATCGTTTTTGGAGAGAAAGAGGCTAAAATAGGGATTATTTTTTATCAAGGAGCTAAAGTAGAAGTTGAGGCTTATAGTTACTTAGGTGAATCTCTTGCAAAAGATGGGTATTTTGTAGTAATGCCTAAGCTACCATTAAACTTAGCGATACTTGGAATCAATGCGGTAGACAGTGTAATGGAACAGTATCCTGAAGTTCAAAAATGGTATGTTGCTGGGCATTCAATGGGGGGAGCTATGATTTCTAAGTATGCCTTTCAACATGAAGATAAGGTAGACGGGATTATTTTCTTAGGTTCGTATCCTGCAGATGACTTCTCTACGAAATCGATTCCGATGTTATCAATTTATGGGGAAATAGATGCTTTAGCGACTGTAGAAAAAATAGAGAACAATAAAAAGTTAATGTCAAAGAATACAACTATGCACATGATTAAAGGGGGGAATCATGCTCATTTTGGCATGTATGGTGAGCAAAAGGGTGATAATGCGAGCTTAATTACGGCAAAAGCACAACGAGATGAAACAGTGAAAGTAATTGAACAGTGGTTATTAAAACAATGATAAGTAATTTAATAAATTTATCGAAAGAGTTCTCTTTCCTCGAGTGTGTGAAGGGCAATAGATGAGAGAGTGAATAAAGAGCCAACTCATACCGAGTAGGCTCTTTTATTTGTTTGGTATTTTCAATTTTCCCTTTATTTTCTCCGGAATATCCTTTTCAGAAATAACATCGTAAGAATAGACGTATCTTCCTTTTACATGAATTCTCAAGTAAGTCTTTCTTATAAAGTCATTAGGAGTATTCGTTCCTACTGTATACTCTTTCTCATTACCAGATTCATCAACGCCTTTTAGTGAATACATAGCTCTTCCGTTCGTATGATAATCCGGAACGCCATACCCCTCGGCAACGGCATATACATTTTTTTCTTCAGCAAGTGGATTTAATATGTCCAAATCCCCGCGTAACATGAAAGGTAGTAAGTATATAAGGAGACCTATTCCTATTATGCAAAGTATAAATTTTTTCATGATTGTTTCTCCTTTTGTTAATTTACATTTTCAGTATAGAAAAAAATTCTTATAAATATAGAGGGGAATTCCTTAAAGTTTTCTTAATAAAGTTTAACCGTGTGAAAAAAGATTAACTTGAGTATTAAGCTTACGGAATGAATAGCCAAATAACCTGTTTTTTTATTTTGATTTAATTAACGCAAAAAGTATCTTGTACTCCTTTTGTAACTTTTTCTAAATAGAATTTTTCTATAAAATAAGAGGATTGCCTTCCAAAAAAATCGTTATTTGTAACACTTTTATCCAAGTAAAGTTCTCATGACATTGCTTGGATATTCAAAAGTATTAATAACCTATTACATAAAATTTTTTGAAAATTTAGGTTTAACATCTTTAAAAAAGG
>NZ_BOQB01000305.1 GCF_018332475.1 Bacillus sanguinis
ATGCATAGAAAATTAAACTAAATGAAAGTAATACGAAATTACGTAGCTCGGCACGCACTATAAAATAGAAAAATAATACGAGAGGTAAAAAGATAAATAAGAAAATCGAACTACTAAATACCAAAGGACTCTCCTCACTTTTTCAAAATACATTTCGTGCAAAAAACCGACATATCTATTATATATTCTTTTATATAATAGTGCCTTTAATATTTTAGCATGTTAATAATTCGATTAAAATAATTCTTCTATATAAATAGTTTCTAATTTCATACGTAAGAAAGCTGTGCCAGTAAGTGTTTTTTTTTATGGAAAAGAAGGTATTTGAGTGATTTATGGGAATTATTAATTGTGAAATAAGAGAAGTGACATAATTAGGGGGGAGAAGAATGAGTAAATTCGGATTGTACGGTAAGTTTATTGTGGAAGAAAGTAACCAGGAAGAATTAATAAATATTTTGCTAGAGGCTGCGGAATCAATGAACGCACTTCATAGTTGTGAGGTGTATATTGTAAGTACTTCTGATGAAGAGCCGAATGCTGTATATGTTTTTGAAGTATGGAGTAATGAAGAGGCACATAAAGCATCTTTAATGCTAGAGTCTACACAAAATTTAATTAAGCGAGCAAAACCAATGATTACTGGAGCAGAAAGAATTAGCACTTTGAAGGCTAGAGGCGGTAAAGGGTTGGAATAGAAAAGAAGCAGCATCCAGATGGATGCTGCTTCTTTTATTCTATTTCTAAATCAACAATTAAGTAAGCGAGTATCACAACAAAGAAAATGCTAACGGCTGGTGCTGTTAATACGTGTCCAGACATAAAGCCGATTCCAAGCGATAAGACGAGTGTGCTAGCTAGTAGCATATGTTTTACGCTAAATAGTTTCTTGAAGTTTGTGATGATGCGAATGAATATTTTTATACCGAAATAAAGAAGTGGCAATACATACATAAGGAAACCGACAATTCCAAATGCGAAGAATAGGTCATGGAAATCCATTTCGACTAACTTCATTTTCGTTGTATAGTTACCAGCGTACCCCATTCCAAATAGTTTTTGAGATAGTGGTGCTTCTTTATAGTATTGTTTATATACTTTTAAAAACTTGTCGCGATCACTGTAAATTAAACTTTTCATTTCAGAGTCTGTTAGTTCGCCTTCTTTATGTTCTTCTTCTTTAATTACTTTTCCTTCTTTTCGGTCTTTTTCTTCTTGTACTGATTTTTTGTATTCATATATTTGTAAATGGATGGTCATGTTTTTTGCGATAGGAGTTTGCGGTGTAAGTACGAGTAATCCTCCTAATACGACAGCAGCAACAATTGTGTTTACAAGATATGTGAATCCTTTTCCTTCTTTTTTACGATGTATCATATATTCAATGAATAGGAAGAAAAGGGCGATACCAAGTGTAATAACGATGGCACCATAGCCTACTTTCGTTCCGATCATAATGCTTGCATACATCGCAAGTACAGTTGGAATCCAGTAATACGCTTTTGAGAAAGAAGTTGTTTTATGAACCGAGTATAAGACAACGATTGGGAACATAATTGCGAAAATGGAACTTAAATCATTTCCAGCAAAGAACCATCCTCTTGAACCGATCTTTGAGTTCGGATAGCTTGGGAAATCTGTACCAGTTGCCATAGCCGCGATGATTGAAATGCTTAAAATTAATGTTGCATATAAGAAATACGTAATAATTTTATGAAACGCATATTCGTTATTTTTTAATTCCTTTAGTGCGATAATATATCCAAACAGTAGTACAATTGGATATATACTTTTCAAAATAAATTTCACTTCTTCTCCAAATGAAACTGGAGATTTGACCATTAAATTATTCACAAGGCCGATTGCGAGTACGATGCCAAATAGACATAAATAAAGAATATACTTTTTCGCGCCTTGTTGTTTATGATGAAGAAGTAGATAACCTAATGCAAGAAGCATAAAGGCGAAACGGACTACGATTCCGACTGTTGCGCTCATGTGTAATACATAGATTGAAAAAGATGTTAATAAATCTAAAATTGGTTGAAACACGATGAATAGCAGCAGGAAATGCGGGAAGGAATTAGCCGTTTGTTTTAACTTAGTAACCATATGTTCCTCCATTTCTTCATTCCTTTATTTCAGAACCTCTATATAAATAGGAAGGAGAATGAATTTCTATATTTAATTTTTATATCAGACTTAAGAATACACCATTTCATTGTAATGGTA
>NZ_BOQB01000306.1 GCF_018332475.1 Bacillus sanguinis
TCCAGATTACTAAAAGTAGATTACTTATCTATACACCCTCCACAAAATAAAAACATCCTAAACGGATGCTTTGTTTTTCACTACTTTAATTCATTAACAATATTTCAATTGTCCTCGAATTTCACCATTAGGATGTTGTACTGTATGAACATTAATATATATGTTTCCAGAGATGATTTCATTTACAAGGTTACCTAATGATTGACCCGCTAACGGCCCAATCAAATCATCTTGAGTAATCATTCCTGTGAGGGTTGCACACTCTATTGAAACTGGATTTGTTATAGGCCCAAATAAAAAAGCTACAACAGGACCGTTCGTTCCTTTTAATCCAAGATGCAGATGAGCAACTACTACATCCTCTATATTCAATAAATCTAATTTGAATTTTAGGTTAAGCTTGTCCAGGCTTAATTTAAAGAAAGCCTCTCCTCGGGCATCTGTTTCTACTGGTGGAACTTCATTCCTACCGCGTAACTTTGCAAAGAACATATTTACCACTCCTAC
>NZ_BOQB01000307.1 GCF_018332475.1 Bacillus sanguinis
AATAGCTGGTATTTTATTTATTGCAGAAATGTTGTCGATTACGTTTTACATGCTTTGGCTTGGAATTGGTGCTGTTGTCGGAGGTCTAATTGCTTTATTCGCCCCTGAAGCACTACTGTTACAAGTTATTGCTGGTGCAATTGTAAGTTTAACATTGACTTTCTTTACGAAAAGAATTTCAAAAAACTTTCGAGAAGCAAAAGGTTTTACTGATACAGTAGATATGCTAGTTGGTAAAAAAGGGATAGTTATGCAAGCGATTACAAATGAAGTGAATGGTATTGTGAAGGTGGATGGAGATACTTGGACAGCTATTGCAGATGAGCCAATTGATGCTGGAGAAAAAGTTATTGTTATAAAGAGGAATAGTACTATATTACAAGTAAAAAAGGAGAGTGAATAAATATGGTAGTAGCATTAACATTAACGATCATTTTCGCACTAATTGTTGTTACATTTATCGCATTAACAATCAAAATTATTCCACAGCAAAAAGTTGGAGTCGTTGAAAGGTTTGGTAAGTTTCAACGTATTATGCAGCCAGGATTAAATTTATTAATACCAATTGTGGATCGCGTTCGTGTATATCATGACTTACGTATTCAACAAACGAATGTACCACCGCAGAAGGTTATTACGAAAGATAATGTACAAGTAGAAATTGATACAATTATTTTCTATCAAATTGTGGAACCGGAACTTGCGACATATGGTATTTCGAACTATGAATATGGTGTCCGTAACATTACTTCGGCAACGATGCGTCAAATCATTGGTAAAATGGAACTGGATGAAACGTTATCTGGTCGTGAAAAAATTTCAACAGAAATTCGCTTGGCACTTGATGAAGCAACAGAAAAATGGGGCGTTCGTATTGAACGTGTCGAAGTTGTTGATATTAATCCGCCGAAAGATGTGCAAGCATCAATGGAAAAGCAAATGAAAGCAGAACGTAATAAACGTGCGATCATTTTAGAAGCTGAAGCTGCAAAACAAGATAAAGTCCTTCGTGCTGAAGGCGAAAAGCAAAGTAAAATATTAATGGCTGAAGGTGATAAAGAAGCACGCATTCGAGAAGCCGAAGGTATTAAAGAAGCGAAAGAGTTAGAAGCAAAAGGGGAAGCGAGAGCGATTGAGGAAATTGCAAAAGCAGAACAAAATCGAATTGAATTGCTTCGTGCAGCAGATTTAGATGAGCGCGTACTTGCTTATAAATCATTTGAATCATTGATTGAAGTTGCGAAAGGGCCAGCAAATAAAGTCTTTATTCCGTCTAATGCAATTGAGACGCTTGGTACTCTCGGGGCAATTGGAGAAATCTTTAAAGAAAAACAAACGAAGAAACTACTTTCAAATGATACAGAAAAAGGACAATAAGAGTGAAAAAGAGAAATGGGATGCCATTTCTCTTTTTATTTTTGATTTGTGTAATAATAGTAGACAGTTTTTATCATTGCTTTGATGCAAAGAGTTGTAAGTAGTTTCCTAGCTATGTATAGGTAATATTTCTCGACGTTATTAAGTTTATTTCTATATTTCGCAGAAAGTAAAAATATTATAAATAAACGTTTTAAATATTAATGATTTGTAATATGTTTTAAATGTCTTATTCAATTTTATGTATA
>NZ_BOQB01000308.1 GCF_018332475.1 Bacillus sanguinis
AATTTCACTTTTTTCTTTTTCATTAATAAAACCAATTTTTTGCAAAATATTTGCATACAATACAAGTTTATTATATATCCGTTCTGACATACTTTGCCCTTCTTTCCTTCGACCAACTTTTTTTGTATTGGTAAATTATATGAACGAGATGAGAAAATGTGTCCACTTTTTGCATAAATACAAATCTTTTATCCCTTTATTTGCAGGCAGTAAAACTCCCACCTCAAAATTAGGTGGGAGTTCAATTTATTTAGCAAATTGTCCATTGAATGTTATGCTTTTTGACTTCCTCTTCAAAACTATAAGGCATTTTCTTATCACAAATGACATGTTGAATACGTGAAAATGCTGCTATTCGGTAATTTCCTTTTACCCCTACTTTTGTATGATCACATAAAATATATGTTTTCTCTGCTAATTTCAGCATCGCTTCTGACAGTTTCGCCTTTTCTAATTCAAAACTAGAAACTCCAAAACCAGGTAACAATCCATCAATCGAAACGAATGCTTTATGAAAATGAAATTGCTGGATTACTTGCTGTGAAATAGACCCTGACACACGTGAATGCTTTGGAGATACTTTTCCACCAATAAATAAAACTTCACCGTGAAACATCTTTTTATTAATAGAAGAAATTAATTGTGTTGCTACTGGAAATGAACTTGTTACAATCGTTAAATTTTTACGATGAACAAGATATGGCACCATTTGAAGTGGTGTACTTCCGTCATCAATCGCAATCACATCTCCATCTTCCACGAACGTTGCTGCTTTATACCCAATTCTCTTCTTCTCTTCTATATGCAGCATCTCTCGTTCTAACATTGGCGCCTCTATTCCAGCTCCCGGAAGTTGGACGGCTCCACCATACACTTTCTTCAACTTCTTTTCACGATCTAATTCTTCTAAATAACGACGAATCGTCTCTGTTGATACAGCAAACTCTCTCGCTAACTCTGAAACTTTTACTTTTCCTTTAAACTCTACCTTCTCAAGAATGGTTCGCTTTCTTTCTTCACCTACTACAGACATGGCTTCACCCCATTGATTTCTACCTCATAAACTGCCTTACTTATACAAAGTTATAACTTTCTTTTTCAGTAAAAACTTCTTCATGAATATGAATACCACGCTTTACTAGTTCATCAAAAATAATTTGTGGATTTACAAAAGCTTCCTCTGGTGTCACAACGCCAACTTTATTTACATGCCCTTTTGCGATTAACTCTGTAGCAATCCCAAATGGAATACCTACGTTTCTCGTATAAGCTCTTAATTTTTCCCATCCTACAACAGATCCATCAGATAACGGGTGTGTATGATATAATACGTGCCTTTGTTTCTCATTATTTTTCATACCTATTACTTCTACATGAAGTGCATAACCGTAAACTTCTGTTTCTTGCCCCTCTTTCGATTGTAATAAATACTTCGAAATACAATCCATAATGCCAATCTCTTTCCCATTTATGTCAACCCGATCATTACGCAATATACCATAATCATATAAAGCACGTACGAGCTGCATATTTTGCTTTGGCCAAGTTCCTCTCGTCTCTATCAGTTTGACGCCTTTATTTTCTAATGCTTTTGCTAACGTAATCGTTTCAGAATGCGGTATTATATACTGCATTGCCTTACCATAAGGCGCCGGTAATTCAATTTCTCTTGGACGCGCAAACGGAGGTACTTGTTTAAACTCACCATCTTCATATACTGTACGCGATGGTAAATGTGGATCATATTCATATGTCGTTGTTTCTGTAATTGATGCAGAAAAAGCAATTGGGCGATACGAGCCATGACTGACACGAACTGACTCTACAGTATGTAGCTGATTTGCTGCATGCATTGCCATCATTTGCGTTACACCTGGTGTCATACCAAAACCAGGTAAACACGTTTTTCCGTTTTGAACAAATAAAGAATGAAATTCATTTTCTTCACCAAATCCATTCAAATTCACGCCGTGACAACCTGCTTCTGCAATACATCGAGTAGACAATCCATTTAACTTAATTGTCGTACCATCCATTACAATGTCATAGCCTTGCATTTTTGCAACTGTATCCTCGTGATTCGTTACATCTACTTTCACAAAATCAACACGAGGATCGTTGAGCCATTCTACTACTTTCAGGCCCTCTTCTTCATTAAAATCAGCTACTGTAATCGTCTCAAAGGATGAAAATTGCACTAAATCTAAAATTGCTTCACGACAAATTTTTCCTGCTCCACCTAAGCAAAATACTTTCAACCTATAACAACTCCTTTAGCGATACTATCAACTAAGCGATTAATATCTGCCTCATGTACATCACCGATATTTCCAATGCGGAATGTATCTACTTTTGAAAGTTTACCTGGATAAATCACAAATCCATCACACTTTAATTCATTATATAACTGCCCAAAATCGAACCACTCTTTTGGATAAATGAAGGATGTAATAATAGGCGATTGATATTTCTCATCTACTAGCGGCTTAAATCCGATTTCTCTCATTCTATTCACTAATAGTTTTTGATTGTTATAGTATCGATTGTAACGTGCTTCTACTCCGCCCTCTTTTTCTAATTCAAGTAGTGCTTGATAAAAAGCGTGTACAACATGTGTAGGTGACGTAAAACGCCATTTCCCATTTTGATTTTCCATTGTTTCCCACTGATCGTATAAATCTAATGATAATGAACGTGCTTGCCCCTTACATTTCACCAATTCATCGCGCTTTGCAATAACAAAGCCGAACCCAGGAACACCTTGGATACATTTATTCGCACTACTAATTAGAAAGTCAATTTGCAACTCCGCGATATCTATTTCAATACCACCAAAACTACTCATTGCATCAACTAAGGTTACTTTTCCATATTGCTTCCCTAATTTACATACATCTACAATTGGATTGATAATACCTGTTGTTGTTTCACAATGAACAACTGCAATATGTGTAATCTCTTTATCTTGTTGCAATATTTTTTCTACTTCTGCAATATTAGTAGGCTCCCACTCTTCTGTTTGACTAACCACCACATCTATATGTAACATCTCTGCCATTTGTACAATTCGCTTACCGTACGCACCATTTGTACAAACAAGCAGCTTTCCGTTTTTAGGAATGACAGAACCAATGACTGCTTCAACTGAAAACGTACCACTCCCTTGCATTAAAACAGTTGTATATTTCTCTTCTTCTTTCGTTGCTAACGATACAAGTTTAGCTCTTACCTCTTGTACCATTGTGTTATATTCAGCATCCCACGTACACCAATCGTATAACATAACTTCTTTTACTGTTTTTGTTGTCGTTAATGGTCCTGGCGTTAATAATAAGTAGTGATTTTCAGTCATGATCCTATTCCCCTTTTATGAAATAATAAGTTCTTGTTTTTCGATATGTTCCATTACACTTTCGAGTTCCTGCATCGTTTCAATCGTAAAGTGCGCCCCATTTTCAACAAAACGATTACGAACTACTTCTATTTTTTCACGAAGTTCTGCTGAATCCATATTCTCCACTTCCTCTTCAGTTAAACCGAGCTCGCTACTGCCGAGTATTACACCGACTGTCCACATTCCAGCATTTCTTCCCTCTTTCATATCCGATACCGTGTCTCCAACTTTTATCATATGATTCATTGGATATACACCAAGTTCCATCGCATTTTTATAACACATCCACGGATATGGACGACCCGCTAGAACATCATCTGGCGTTACAAGAAAATCAGGTTTATACCCTTGTAGCGCTGCTTCTTTTGCTACAATGTTCATCATTTCTCTCGTATAACCAGTCGTTGAACCAATTTTAATACCTCTTTCACGTAAAGAAGCAATCACTTCTTTTACTCCATTAATCGGCGACGCATAGCGTGGTAAGATAGCGAAGAGAATCTCTTCAAATTCTTCATACATCTCCTGAATGTCTGCTTCTGTTGGTAATTGTCCGAAAACGCGATTCCACTCACTCGCAATACGAGGCATCTCTGTAAGTGCCCTTACATGATCAATTTTTAATAACCCCATTGGCTTACGAGCTTCTTCCGCTGTAATCTCAACACCACGTTTATGGAAGATCTCCATAAATACTTCCAGTGGTGCAAAACATCCGTAATCAACTGTCGTACCTGCCCAATCAAAAATAACTGCTTCTATTTTCATTCAATCCATCACCCTTCTTATTTATCTTTTTTGCCATTGTGAAGTTCGGTTACGAAGTGCTTTCGTTCCCCATTCATATACAACTCTTACTACAATATTTGTAACAACAATAAGTACACTCATTGCAGCTGCTGGTGCTACATTTCCTGCATCATCCATGTTTACAATTGATACAGCAGCTAGTTTAAAATCAGCTGCGTATAGAAATACGACTGCCGACACAGTTACCATTGAATTTACGAAGTAGTACATTACCATTTCTAAAATTGCCGGTAAACACATCGGTACTGTTACTCGAAAGAATGTTTTATAAAATGGAATCCCCATCGACTGGGAAACAAGTTCAAACTCACGATCTAATTTCTTTAAAGCTGTCGTTGCTGTAACAAATGTTACAGAATAAAAATGAATGATATTGACTAGTACTAGCACAGCGATTGTTCCGTATAGAGAATGAAACGGATTCGTTACGGAAAGTCCAAAGATTTGTATAGTTGGTTGACTAAAGAAGAAGACATAGCCTAATCCAAGTACTAAACCTGGTATCGCTAAAGGGACGATAGAGAAAAAGTAACCTGCTTTTCGGAAAAATTGTAGCTGATCTATTTTCTCAATCGCATAAGCGAACATAAATGTTAAAACCGCTCCAATAACCGCTGTGATCGCTGAAACAATTACGCTATTTTTAAACGCTTCAAGTCCATCTCCTGTTAAACTTGAAAAATTAAAATGCTCAAATGTAAAGCTCATATTATATGGCCATACTTTCACACTCGCAGCAATACCAACTGCCACAAATAATAGAATGATCATAAGCGTTACTACGCTACAATATACGAATGAAATAACATCTCGTTTCTTATTATTTACTATTCTGTAAGGTACTGATTTTGAAGATAAGAGATTCGCCTGCTTTCTTTGCGTAATGCGATCAACTGCAAATGCAAAAATAGCTGGGATTAATAAAATCATTCCGACAGTTGCACCCATCGGCATATTTTGCTGTCCAATTACTTGTTTATATACGTCAGTAGCAAGTACATTATATTGTCCACCAACAATTTTTGGTGCCCCAAAATCAGTGAAACTAAGTGTAAACACAACGAACATCGCACTAATTAACCCGTACTTTACACTAGGTAAAGTAACAGTGAAAAATTGCTTTGCTTTACTCGCTCCTAACATATTAGAAGCTTCATATAAACGATAATCAGAGCCTTGAAAAGCAATTAATAATATAAGAAATGCTTGCGGAAATGTATACATGACTTCAGCCATTACAATTCCTACTGGTCCATATAAAGGAATTTGTATCCCTTCAAACAAACCAAACATCCCTTTCGTTACTAACCCTTGATTACCAAATAAATATGTCAGTGCGATACCGTGCATCATCGTTGGTGCGAATAGTGGTAACAAAGCGACATATTGAAATACACGCTTCCCAAACACATTCGTACGAGCAATCGCATAAGCGTAAACGAAAGCGAGTGTCACTGCAATAATTGTTGTTGCGCCTGAAATCCATATCGTATTTTGTAAGGATTGAACTAGCGTTGGTGTTGTGAAATATTTACTAAAATTCGCAACACCAATAAAAGCTCCATCTTTATCATAAAAAGCTTGTGTAAACAATTGTAATAGTGGCAATACAAGCATAATCAAAAAGGCAAGAATCATACCAATAATTAATAGTCTTTGTATCCACTCTTCTTTACCGATACGTCTCTTAATCTTTTTTTTCGTATTTTCTACCTTTAAATTTTCTAACATCTCCATCTATACAACTACCTTCTTTCCATATGACAACATATGATTTTCTGAGAAAGAGATTTGAATCGGCTTTCCTTTCCTAATAACTGTTTTTTCTACTTCTGATGCCAATATATCTACAACGATTTTCTCATTATATAGATGTGTTTCCTCATCTATAACTCGCACTTCTGTCCGGTATACAGATCCGCGAAACTCCATGCCTTCTACAATTGTTTTAATACCATTATTTTGTACGACTGTTACATGTTCCGGACGAATTGCATGCTCTTCGTTATTTTTCGAAAAGAAATTAATAGAACCAATAAAATCTGCCACAAACGGATTAGCTGGTCTTTGATAAATCTCCTCAGGTGTTCCAATCTGCATAATTTCCGCATGATTCATTACAACAATTTTATCAGCCATCGTTAATGCCTCTTCTTGATCATGCGTGACCATAATAGTTGTTACTCCTACTTTTTCTTGCAAATCACGCATTTCTCTACGTAACTTTTCACGTACTTTTGCATCTAAAGCAGATAATGGCTCATCCAGTAACAAAATATCCGGAGACAGAGCGAGCGCACGTGCAAGTGCAACTCGCTGCTGTTGTCCGCCAGACATTTGAGCAGGATATTTATCTTTTACATTCAGTAAATCAACTAGTTCTAACGCCGATAGCGCCTTCTCTTTTACTTCTGCTTTTCCATATTTTTTTGCCTTTAAGCCGTATTCAATGTTTTCAAGTGCTGTTAAATTCGGAA
This sequence comes from Bacillus sanguinis, assembly GCF_018332475.1. Lineage (GTDB taxonomy): Bacteria > Bacillota > Bacilli > Bacillales > Bacillaceae_G > Bacillus_A > Bacillus_A sanguinis. The sequence continues at coordinate 6,682 of NZ_BOQB01000308.1, forward strand.
ATAGTGCATATGATTGAAACACCATTCCAAAATTCCTCTTTCCAGGAGGTAATGCTGTAATATCTTTTCCATTCACAGCTATACTGCCTGTTGTTGCCTCTTCTAGCCCTGCTAAAATTCGAAGCAATGTTGTTTTCCCACAGCCACTTGGGCCTAATAAACATACAAACTCATTTTTTTTCACAGTAAAAGAAATATCTTTTAACGCTGTAAATGCATCAAACTGTTTTTGAATGTGTTGAATTGATAAATATTCGCTCATTTTTTCTCTCTCCCACTCACTTACTTTTTCGGTTCTGCTTTTTGGCCAAACTCTTTTTCCCATTTTTCTAAAATTTTGTCGCGATTTTCTGCTGCCCACTTAAAGTCATTCTTTTTGTATAACTTTTCTGTCACATCTTTCGGGAATCCATCTGGAAGTTTATAATCATTTTTAATTGTCGCAAATCCATTTTTCTCGAAGTACAACTTCATTACATCATCAGTAATTGCCCAATCTAAAAATGCTTGCGCTAATTTTTCATTTTTTGCATTATCTTTTTTAATAAGTGCGTTCGCTTCTACTTCCCAACCTAATCCTTCTTTCGGCAATACAACTTCAACTGGTGCACCTTTTTGCTTCTCTTTCAAAGCACTATAAACCATCGATACGCCAACTGGATATTCACCTGCACCTGCTAGTTTCGCTGGTTTTGAACCTGAATGTGTATAAGATGCCATATTATCATGAAGTTTCTTCATGTACTCCCAGCCTTTATCTTCACCCATAATTTGTAACCATGCAGAAACTGTTAAGAATCCTGTTCCTGAAGATGCTGGATGTGGCATAACAAGCGTTCCTTTATACTCTGGTTTCGTTAAATCTTCATACGATTCTGGAATTGGTAAATTTTTCTTTTTTAATTCTTCTTTATTTACAGCAATCCCCGTCATAAATGCAGTATTTCCTACCCATTTTTCTGGCTGCTTATCATCTTTAAATTGCGGAAGAACACGATCTGCTCCTTTTGGAGAGTATCCTTTTAACATATCTTTTTTATCTAAAGCCAATAGACTTGATGCAGCAGTTCCCCATACAACATCTGCTTGTGTATTTTTTCCTTCCGCTAGCAATTTCGCTGTAATAACTCCTGTTGAATCACGTACAATGTTCAACTTAACATCGGGATATTTCTTTTTAAAAGAATCGAGATAAATTGGTACAAGTTCTTCTTCAATCGCTGTGTAAACCGTTAATGACCCAGATAATTTATCATCTTTTACTTTTGCCCCAGCACTTTCTTCTTTCTTTGCACCACACCCCATTAATAACGAAAATACCATTCCAGTTGCTACAGCTTTAAAGATTGTTTTTTTCACTGTCTCTCTCTCCTTTTACAAATCTTATGTACAACTCAAATATAAACAACTAGTGTAAAAGCAGTATTAAACCAACATTAATCTTTTGTTTGTTGTTTGTTTTTGTGTAATACGTTGCTACTTCTATGTTTTTTCATATTTTTCTGCTAATAGAAAACACAAAATTTACAAACAATTAAAAAAACCTTTATAATCCCACAAAAAAATGAGGCGTTTGTAAAAAACGCCTCATTTTTGTTTACCTTTTTTTGAATTACGATTTGCATACTTTGCGCTATTTTCTCCTTCGTACTCTAATGCAAATTCTGCATCTGGTAAGCTTTCTTTCGGAGTTTTATTATTGTTGATTGCCGCATTTTGTTTCACTTTTCTTTTTACCAATACATTCACCTGCTCTCAAGAAATCACTTTCTACTCTAGTTTGAAGCAAGCTGAAATAATTATTACTGGCAAGTGTTAACAAGTACCTAAAAGCCGATAGATGGAAATACTACATATGAACAAATGATTAAAAGGAGCGATGATTTTGAAGAAGAAAGAAAAGATTCAGTCGCCAATTTTAGACGAAACGCTCCCGCATCAAATGAATTTTCCATCTTTTAAAGGAACAGGAAAGAAGATGCAACAACCTTTCATAAATCAATTTGACGTCGTAATCGGAGACAGTAAATATGATTCCGAGAACAGTCCACTTCACAATTGGAGTGATGAAGTAGATCCTGCCATTATGGCTGGAGAAGAATGGATCCATCCTACAAATGATATTGGGTGGATTTCAGAAGAAAATCAAGAGTTGCTAAAAAAAGAAGTAGACAATAAGAATGAGGCTTTTATGCATCCTCAATTTGGCATTAACGACTAAAAAACCATTCTACCTAACCTAGGTAGAATGGTTTCATATGCTATCCAATAATGATTCGCTCTTTCGGATATTTATAGCGTGGCGGTTGTTCCCTTCCACCGCTAGCTAAAATAAATGTTAAAATACCAACACGTCCAATAAACATGAGTACAATAAGTACCAGTTTACCTACAGTTGTTAAATCTGGCGTAATACCCGTTGATAGTCCAGTCGTTCCGAAGGCCGAACAAACTTCAACGATTAGGCTCATAAGTGGCACATTTTCCGTAATAGATAAAATGAATAACGCCGTGGCACATAATAAAATCCCCATCGTCATAACGACGGATGCTTTTAGTACGTCCTCTTCATGTAGCTGACGTTTGAAGACTCTAACTGTTCTTCCGCCCCTTGCAAACGTGTATAACGATAATATGCTAACAGCAAATGTTGTCGTACGTATTCCGCCCCCAACCGAACTTGGTGATGCCCCGATAAACATTAATATACTCATAAACAAAAGCGTCGGTTGTGACAGTTCACGTATATCCATTGTAGCAAGTCCACCACTTCGCGTCGTCACAGATTGGAATAATGTATAAAATACCGTTTCATGCCATGATTTTCCTACTAAAAAATGATTTCGTTCTAATAGAAAAATCATAATGGTCCCAACAACCACGAGTGCAAAAAATGTTGTCGTCGTCAGTTTTGTGAATAATGAAAAACGAAATAGTTGCTGTCTCCTTTTACTAAGAAATTGCTTTATTTCCATTAGCACTGGGAAGCCGATAGCTCCTAAAATAATAAGTAACATATGAATCATTTGAACAATATAATCTTTTTTATACGGAATTAATGATTGCCCTGTTAAATCAAATCCACCGTTCGTCGTTGCACTAACAGCCGCAAAGAAACCGTGGAAATAAGCTTCTTGCCAAGTTGGAAAGTAAAGTAGAAATCTTGTCCCTAGCAGTATCGCTCCAATAAGTTCTATTGAAATAATTACAATTAAAATAGAACGCATCAATTCTACAAGCCCCGATAAATTCCCTTGATTATGGTCTGCCATAATTAATCTTCTTCTCTGCAAACCAATCTTTTTCCCCGTTATTATCCAAACAAATGTACCAAGCGCCATAATTCCTAAACCGCCCAATTGCAAAATAAGGGCTAAAACAATAATGCCCGCTGTGGTAAATGTATCTGAAATTGTAACAACAGATAATCCCGTAACACTTACCGCACTAACGGATGTAAATAAGGCGTCGATAAACGTCCATTTCACACCAGCCTTCGTAACAAACGGTAAACTAAGTAATATCACTGATACGACTACTGCTAATAAATAAAACAAAACAATGAGTTGTACAGGACGTAATTTTTGTAAAAACTTTTTTATATCTCTCATTCCATCACTTCGCTACCTTTTTTCTATCGATTAAATAAAGAAAAATCTTCGTTTTCTTTATTTGTAAATAACTGCTCAAATAATTTGGCAAAGACCATTCCATATACAGTTCCATTGCCTCCATGCAGTAATGCGTAAAATAAATTATGTATCTTTTTGTCTTCTTTTAAAATAGGTAGACCATCATGAGTACTACCAAATGCTGCTGCCCAATAATACTCTGCTTGTATATTCTTATACTGCGGGAACATCTCTTTTACAATGTTAATAAGGATATCACGCTTATGCAATAATTTCGTATCACCAATTGTTTGAATTTTCATCGTTTCATCTAATCCGCCTATCATAATGCGGTTTTGATACGTCCGAAAATATAAGTAAGGACGTGCTGTTTCCCAAATTAATGATCGCTCATGCCAGCCTTCAAATGAATCTATCTTATTTGTCACAACTGCATAAGATGTTTCCACTGTTGTATTTTTTTCTTTCTTTCCGAAAAGTGCTTCATAACCTGTCGCCATAATAATATTCTTTGCTACAATTTGATTTCCTGTTTTCGTATAACAAATTAAATCATTTTGGCGTTTTTTTATATGTATGGCCTCTGTATGCTCATATATAGTAGCACCCATTTGATTTGCTTTATGCAAAAGACTGTGCGCTAATAAATACGGATTCACCTCGGCATCACCGTGTGTGTATAATGCCGCTTGTTTTATAAAAGGATAACGTTCCTTAATATCAGATTCTGTAAAATACTCAACAGGAAATCCATAATTCTGTAACGTATTGTACTCCTCTTGTAAAAATGAGACATCCTCAGTTTTACTTGCATAATATAAACTACTTCTCGGAATAAAATAGGGATCAATATCGAGAGTCGGTACCACTTTCTCCATTGTTCGTAACGCTTCGTAACAAAGTTTATATGCTCGTACCCCTTTTTCTTCACCAAATGTATGGATAAGTGAGGTTAACGATTTATCATGAAGAAACTGTAATAAACCTACATTTGCAAATGTACTACCACATGCAATTTCTCTTTTTTCAATAAGTATTACACTCATACCAATTTTCGCTAAAGAATACGCTATATGGGCACCTGCTTCGCCACTTCCGACTACGAGCACATCACATATCATATCATTTCCTAACGGTGGATAACAAGGTACAGAAACTCCTGTATTCCAAAACAGCTTACCAGTTATAAGGTTCATAATTATACTCCTAAAACATAAATTTCTCCTTTCTATGTTTTGTTATTTTCCATAAAAAAATCCAACTAACTATACGCTAGTTGGATTTTTTATTTTTAATTAGAACGCTCTTCTAGCCAATTTCCAACCGTCGGATATGTTTGTTTTACCGCTGTTCCACCGTAAACGATCGACATATGTCCCGTCGGTAAACATACATATTGTTTATCTGTGCTAGAAATATGATCTAGCAACGCTTCTACTTGGCATGGCAGAGCGATATGATCACGTTTCGCAGAAATATTTAAGACATTCGCCTTAATATTTGCAAGGTCTACCTTTTGTCCGCGAATAACGAGTTCACCTTTCACTAATTTATTATTTTGATAAAAATCACGAATCCATTGTCTATAAGATTCACCCGGGAATGGAATACCGTCACCAACCCACTTTTGAACTAATTTCCAACTTTCGACGAAGCGCTCATTTTCTGAACGATCGAGTAAAGCGACATATGGACCTACAAAGTTTGTGATTGGTTTTAACATCTTATTTCCGAAATCAATCATTTCTGGCGGAATATTTCCGAATGTATCAACCGCTTTATCTAAATTGAAGTATTTCTCATCTAATAAAGGACCGTATAATCCTGTTTCAGAGAAATCAAAAGGACTTGTCATAAAGATTAAGTTACGAATTGGCATGTGCGGATGAAGTGCCGCATAAATAGAAGTTAGCGTTCCACCCATGCAATAACCAAGTAAAGAAATCTCGTCCGATTTTGCAGTTCGCATTACTTTCTTCACTGCTTTTGCAATATAATCAAACACGAAATCATCAAATTTCAAATGACTATCTTCTAAACCAAATGTGCCCCAATCCAGCATATACACATCGAAACCACGATCTACTAAATATTCCACTAAACTATTTCCTGGAGTTAAATCCATAATATATGGCTTATTAATAAGAGCATATATTAATAAGATTGGTACTCTCTGTGTTTTTTCTTGTTTTGGAATGTAACGATACAGCTTCGTCTTATTCTTCGTCCAAATAACTTCTTTCGGTGTTAAACCAACTTGTGGTTCTGGTTCGCGTAATAAAACTTCGCTCGCTCTTTTCACACGGCGATATGCTTTACGATATTCTTCTGGGTACAACTCCAATTGCTTTTCCCATTCCGTTACGAATGTAGTCATTTTTCTATCTCCTTTTCGGTCGATTTATTTCTAAAAAAAAGAAGTGCATTCCTGCTATGGATATGCACTTTTTTCTTACTTCATTACATGTATAATCCACCGTTAATGTTTAATTGCTGACCTGTGATATACGCACCGTCACGGCATAGGTATACTACACCTTTTGCAATTTCATCAGCTTGACCAAAACGTTTTTTCGGGATTTTCGCAACGATTTTTTGACGTACTTCTTCCGGTACTTCTGCTACCATTTCAGTATCAATAAATCCTGGGCAAATTGCGTTTACAGTTACATTTGTTTTTGCAAGTTCTAATGCTAATGATTTTGTAAATCCTAACATACCCGCTTTTGCTGCAGAGTAGTTTGTTTGTCCAAATCCACCAGCTTGACCAATAATAGAAGAAATACTAATGATTCTTCCTTCTTCAGCTTCCGTTATGTATGGAAGTACAGCACTTGTCGTATTAAATACGCTGCTTAAGTTCACGTCAATTACGCGCTCCCAATCTTCACGATTTAACTTTTTGAATGTACGATCTCTTGTAATACCAGCATTATTAACAAGAATATCAACTTTACCAAAATGATTCACAGTCTCTGCTACAAGTCGGTTTGCATCTTCTACTTTCGAAACATCCGCTTGAACTGCATAAACGTCATGTCCTTCTTTTCCTAATTCATTTACTAAGTTTTCAGCTGCTTCTTTACTACTGTTATAGTTAATAACTACTTTTGCTCCCTCTTGTGCTAACGCTACTGTAATTGCTTTTCCAATTCCTTTTGCCCCACCTGTTACGATTGCTACTTTGCCATTTAATTGAACCATTTCTTTTCCCCCTTAAATGAATTTGTGAACGATTGTTATGAATCATTTTGGTACTCATATGAATAGAGTCCATATATTAATTATGTTTCGTTGTTTATACATGAAAAAGAGATTCTCCCCTTCCCTTTTACACGTTGTAAACAAACGCTATTATCATTTTTTATTTTCAGGCTTATTCGCAGGCTTTCCTTCTTCTTTTACAGGTTCTTGTAGTTTCGCTAGTACTGCATTTTGCTTTTCTAGCAATTCCAAAATTTGATCCACTTTCGTTTCTAATGTGCGAATATCTTGTTTTACTTTCGTAACATCACGCTTTAATGTAGGGGCTTGTCCTAATGAATCCACTTTCTCTTCTAGAACTTCCTCGATATTATCAACTTTATTTTCTAAGTTAATAACAAGCGTAGCTACTCTAGCGATATCCTCTTTCGTAGGCACATTCACCTGTTCTAAATAACTTTTTGTTGTATCATTTAACGCTTTTTGATAAAACAAATTCAAGTCTAGAACGCTGCCCATCCAAGCA
>NZ_BOQB01000309.1 GCF_018332475.1 Bacillus sanguinis
TTACTAAATTTCATTTAATAAAAAAGCATGTGTGAAAAAATTCAAACATGCTTTTTTATTATTTATATACTCGTAATTAAATTATATTTTAGCACTATTTAACAAAAAAATTTCCCTTCACACCTTTACAACTTTTGAATTTGAACATTTATATTCTCCTTACTTAATCCACCATGATAACAAACTACAGATTCAATATCTAAATTTAAATACTTTTTCAAAGACTGCTGTGCTTCTTTAATATTTAAAGTTGTTGGGGTGTGAATTCCTCCTAACTTTCCATTCACACTATACATCGAGTCTCCTGCAATAAGAGTTTTACTTTGTTTCAAATATAAACTAATATGCCCCGGCGTATGCCCTGGAGTATGTAGAATTAGTATCCCACCGCAATACGAAAGTTCTTGCCCGTCAATCACAGTATTACTCACTTTTCCTTTTGGTGGATTCTCAATTTTTCCATCCTTCAATAAAGGTAAATCTCCCTCAATATATGGCTTATCTAACTCGTGCGCATAAACTTTAATATTACTTCCACAGCGTTGCAATAACTCCGGAAGACTACCTATATGATCTATATCCTGATGCGTCAAAATCACCACTTTTAACTTATCAAATGATACCCCAACCTTTTCCATCCCTACTTGTATATCTTCAAATTGTCCAGGAAAACCAGTATCTATTAAAACTGCCATTTCATCATCCCATAAAAGAATTGGGTGAATAATAAATTCTTGAAACTCAAGTTGTAACATTTCTACCCCTTTAGCAATCTCCATATAGCAACTCTCCTTTATACTGAAGTTTGAAGATATGTACGATTAAACTGGAAATATAAAGCTCTACTATCTTATAATATGTTTTGTCATGCCAACAGAAAACGCCTGAAACCCTATAGATTCATAATAAGATTGCAATTTTTCCACACACATAAGTTGGGGAATAACCTTGTTTTGTTCACAGTGCTGGATTAATCGTTCTACTATTTCTTTTCCAATACCAATGTACTGATACTCTGGCAATACACAAACACCACAAATAACGCCCGTTATTACACCATCTGATATAATACGCCCCATTCCTACTAACTTCTTATCATCAAATGCATAAATTGCATACCAACTTTGGTTACACATTTGTTCCAATTCATTAACCGTTAATTTAAGAGAATTCCATCCTAAAGATTCGTATACAGTTAATAATCCATTGAAATTTGTTGGGTGTTCTATTGTGTAATTTATACTATTATTCATGTAAATACTCCTAACTCTATCGATTGTTTATATTTTATAAAAAGGGTAATTTTATAAAATATAAACAAACTTCCATAACAACAATATAATTCCTTCTCAACATAAAATAAAAAGAAGCTAACTTTTCCTCAGTTAACTTCTTTTATATAAATCCATCATTATATTATTAACCAAAAATCATACAACTACAGACGATCAGGACAAACAACACTAATAAACTGTTTGAGAAATAACCCATATAATACTACCCCTTTATTTCATTATGTTTTAGATTTTACCATAATTTTTTTTACAGCATAATAACTGAAAAAGACATTGTATTCATTAGTTAAATATACTAGGTAATATTTAATTTTAATCATAGACTACTTTATAGATACTTATCCTATTACGATAGTTCACATAACTTCAAAAGAATAAGTGCATATATAAGATCACAATTTATCTAAGGCTTCTTTACTTATTTTTCAACTGTGCTAATTGATAACTTACGATTTCCTCAAATAAATGTAATACCTTCACAAAAAGAGTATTCACTACTATTACTCTAATCATTCAAAACTCTCCCTGTAATGTATTTAAGCTCTATCCTCATTTATATTAATATCTTTCTTATTCGAAAATAGATTTTTAAAAATCCCTACCCCTACAATTAATAGAACAATTCCAATTAATTTATTTATTTGTAAGGGAACCCTCTCTATTCCAAATAATCCAAATGTATCAATGCATAGAGCAACAACTAATTGAGTAATAAGACTAATGAGCACCGTATACGCTGGTCCTAAACTCTTGATTGCACCCATGATACAAATAATTAAACCGATGCCAAACAATCCACTTACATAAAACAAGTAATTTGTAGTATACACTTTAATGCTAATACTGTTTTCTGCAATAATATAAAATAGAATAGAACTTATGAGACCTATTCCAAGAACACATGTTGTTGTTAACCACTGTCCTACATTTTCATTTACCTTTGCGTTAAAAACAGATTGTACGCTAATTAATATTCCTGCTACTATAGCTAAACTAAATCCAATCATACTCCCTCTCCCCTTTTCATTGCTCATATATATTATTTTTAGCAACTTCCTTCATTCTCAAAAAATCTTTAATTACAATAACTCCATTGTTCTTTTCAATTAATTTCTCTTTATAAAATTTTTGTAAAACCCGAATTACATGCCTATAACTTACACCTATAAAATCCGCAATACTTGATACAGAAGTCGCATCCAAATCTTCTTTATACATATTCCCGTTACTGTCAGTGGAAATAGAAAGTAAATAACTTGCTACACGTACTTCTACTGGATAAAGTAAATTAAGAGCTGTAAAACGAGTCGATATTTTTAATGTGTTCGCAATGTTTTCAAGTAAGAAATTCATTAATTTAGGATGTTGTAATAACTTATTTCTAATAACCATATGAGAAATAGAGATTGCTATAACTTCTGAACAAGCTTCAACAGCATTATGCGCTTTACTATTTTGTATGAATTCAATATCACCAACAACCGCCAATGGATTAATAAAACGAAGGATCAGTTTCTTTCCCTCTGGTGTAATCGTGTAAACTTTTACTTTACCTTTAACAACAAAATATAAACGATCCATTTCATCATCTATATTGCAAATAAGCTCACCTTTTTCATAATGATTTAATTGAAAATAAGCTGTATCTATTTCTGAAAAAGCCTCAAGCTTTTTATTTGTTTTTAAATAATGAATAATTAAATCTGATCTATTCTCCACTTTCGTTTCCCCCTTTCATTTACATATTAAATACAACAATACCTATAATCATTACTATTGTTCCCACAATATGATATCTCTCCATCTGTATCTTTTTCATTTGAAATAATCCTTTCATCTCAATAAAAGTTGCTGTTAACAATTGTGCAACCATAAGTGTACCTGCTGTCAATGTAACTCCTAGTGAATATATCGCCAGCGTTTCCGCACAAATAATTAATACACCAAATGCACCCGCTGCTAAATATATTTTTTTCACACGCTTTAAATCCGTTACTTTCTCTTCTTTCTTTAACAAAAATATTGTTGTTGCAATAAGGAATCCAATAAAATGCGTAATAATACTCGTCGACCATATACCAATATGTGAACTAAGTTTCGCATTAAATGTGCCTTGAAGTGTAATAAATACGCCAGCAAATACAGCAAATACAATGCCTTTCAAAAAATCATCTCCTAATCTTTTATTTCTGACTTAATTAAAAGCTATAATCCTATATAAGCAATAGGACAAATGTCACAACAACTAAGAAAATAACTGCGAATGCCCACAAAAAAACACACCTCAAAATATTTGAGATGCGCTTTTATTTTTTATTTATATATATAATTTTAGTAATTACAACTACGCTACATTAACAGATTTCTTCTTCAAAACAAACTTTGCAAATAAGAAACGCACAAGCGGTCCCATAATAATTAATTGCAACGGATAAGCCATAATGAAATTTTTAATAAAAATTGAAAAATATATTGAAACAAATGAGTCCCCTTGTAGCCCACCATGTAAATGCATCATAATCATTCCGAAAAATGACATAAAGAACACCATTCCGATTACCATTGCTGTCGCCATGGCAATAATAATATTTATTTTCTTTAATTTATCAAACGGTAGCATGAATACAATTTTTTTCGCACAAGGTCCAACAATACTTATTTCAATTAATAGCGCAATAATAAATCCAATTAATAGTTCTAATGCAATCTCCTTAATATGAATTGGCCCTCCTGATCCATTCATTAGTAAATTGTAAAACGTCATTACGATAACCATCCCAAGGCACATCATCATACCAAATTGGAGGTTTTCCTTTCTTGTTGTTGGCAAAATTCATCATCCTTTCTCTTTGAGTCTTTGTCATTATATCGATATTGAAAACCCCTTCGTAAGTGAACATTTTGTGAACAATTTTAAAGCGCTTCCATATATTTTCTTTATTTTCTACTCAAATTCTCACTTTTACTTATAAAGGTTATATATATCGCGATGTTGAATTACTAAATTTAACGTTGCATTACATTATTACTAGGAGGATACCCATGAATGAAGCAGCATTTTACGCATATCACATCGTAACAAGGAGAAAAATGAATATCGGACAAATCATTCATTTTAACAAAAATCAACATAATACTCTATATCACTTCTTTTTTGAAAAGGAACAATTAAATGCTAGTGGTGAAGATGGCATGAAAATTATAAATAATCACTATAAAAATGAAGAATTACATATAAATAATGAAAATGCTCCAGTCGTTATGAATTACATGGATCAAACAATTAGAGCCATTAGAGAAACGATTGTGGAAATGGTTAGACTACAAGAATATCCTAATTATCCGTCAAGATTGTCTTGTTTATATGCTGCTAAAAGCTATGAAGATGCTTTAAAATGGAAAGCATTATTTGATTCTTACAATCGAGAAGCTTTACAAATTGTTAAAATACGAGTAATTGGAAGTTCTTTTGAAGGTGACGGTAACCTTTTACCGAAAGAAGATGGGATTCCTTTCTCTCAAA
>NZ_BOQB01000310.1 GCF_018332475.1 Bacillus sanguinis
GTGTGTAAGGACATACTACATATAAAAATATAGTTAAAGAGATGATGAATTTGAAAACAACTAAGAAAAGATATTCACTTTTCCAGCGGATGTGGAGAATATTAAAGTTTCAATATTATAAGTTGCTTCGATCGCCAGAAGGAGCGAAGAAAGTATCGTTAGGTTTTGCGATTGGTTTTGGTTTAGAGATGTTGGTTATATATACGGCATCGCTCGTCTATTTAATATTTTATCCAGTCGTCAGGTTAGCAAAGGGATCTTTTCCTGCTGCGGTGATTGGCAATATTATTGGGAAAATATCGTTTCTACCAGTATTTTTATTCCCGCTTGCGTATGCGTTAGGAAAAATGATATATCCATTTCATGTACAAAAAATACATCATGAACCATTTACGATATCTGATTTGTTTTCGAGTCATATTTTTATGATATTGAAGGGTTTATTGCAGAGTGAAGTGTATGTATTAATTGGAATGACGATTTTAGGAGTTGTATTTGGGGTAGTTTCATATTTCGTTGTACATTATTTATATGAAAAGAACCGTAAGTTACGTTTGAAGAATAGAAAGAAACGAGTGACAGAACCGCTCGTGCAAATATAAAGAGTGTCACACTCATTTTCTCTTTTGAATATGTTTAAGAAAAAGGGGGAGAGAATGAATGTATTATTATTACGTACCTCAAGTATATCCATATGTAAATTATTATCCAGCTTATGATATGAATAGACAATACGAATTATATCGACAACAACAAGTACAGCAATTATCACAAATACCACAGCAACAGCCTACGCAAGAACAAAAACCATATTTAACGACATGGCCGTATTCAAATGTATACTATGGTAATTATTACGAATCATAAAGCTGCTTCTATTTAGAAGCAGCTTTATGCGTTTGTTTTCAAAATTAAATTTTGAATGGTTTGAAGAGAGTGAATGAGTTTTTCACGTTCTTCCTCAGATAATGTTTGGAAATTTTCTTTTAATTTGTCTAAAATGAATTGTTGATACTGATTTACTAACAATTTCCCTTCAGCTGTTAGGGAAATTAAAATGACCCGTCGATCTTTTTCGCTATAATGACGCTCTATTAGTTCTTCTTGAATCAGTTTGTTTAATAGAGGTGTCATGTTAGGCCTTGAAATCGCTAGCCGCTTGCCGATTTCGGAAACTGCTAATGTGCCATTTTCATGCAGAAGTAGCAATACTTGTGTATGTGATGGCGGCATATGTCTTTGAGAAGAAAATTCTCCAGGAAGCATAAATTTGCGATAAAAAAGAGGCACTAGCGAAAGAAGATGATCAACAATACGTTCCCACTCGCGTGATTCCATATAAAGGCCCCCTTCCACTCTCATTGTAACAAAAAAGACATGTTATAAAAATAGAATTGTTTCATGGGAATCTTAATATTTGTAGGCCAACACTTTTTTTGTAAATGAATCGGCAATAATCGTATAGCCTTTGTCATTAGGATGTACTTGGTCAAAGAGTAATTCTTTCTTATCATTCGATATTAATTTGCGAATTGGTAAAACGATAGATGGTTGATTTGTTTTTGCAATGGAATAAACAGATTCATTCCAGCCGTCTAAAAACATATCTGCATAACTTGCGATGGAGTCATCGAGTTGTAACGGGTTATAGAGTTCAGAAAGAATGAGTAAAGCATCCGGATTTTGATCTCGAACTGTCTTTACAATATTTTTTACATCCGCTTCAAAATGAGCTTTTTCTTTATTTAACATTTTAATACCGTCTATAACACCGACATCACGATTTAAGCGAAATAAATTATTTCCCCCAATATTAATCGTAATGATATTGGCTGCTCTAATCTTTTGCTTTACATCTTCTGATTGCACTTTTTTAGCGAGACGATCTGTTGTGAGACCATTTATACCAAGATTTTCTACGGTAATTGGTTTATGAATTTGTGCTTCTATTTGTCTAGAAGCTAATTCAGCAAATCCCCCTTGTGTCGATCCATATCCTTTGGCGAGCGAGTCACCTAGTACGAGATGATAAAAAGAATCGTTTGTTTGCTCATCAATCCAACTTGGAGTAGATGTTTTTTCTGTTTTTTCTTCGGGTTCATTTTGTTTTGTCTCATCGTTCTTTTCAAAATAAGAATAAGAAATGATTAGAAGGAGGAGACAAACAATTGTTAAGATGACTTTTTTCATATATTCATCCTCCTTGTAATTGGTAATTGTATCATATTCAGCAGTATTAACAATGTAAGGGCATATTATATGTTTATGAAAAGTTTACAATAACTTTACAGAAAATTTGTTGAAGTATGTCAAAAAATATTGACGATATGAAAGTACATTATATATGATAATGTCAGATAAGGTGAAATTTTAATGAGTCGGGCTTTATTTTCCGATAAGTAAAGTTGCACCAATCGGGCGTTTAAGGGGATTACTCATTAGCGCAGAATGAAATGAAAATCTTGTCTCTAATAGAAGAAAAAAGGTATGTGGTTAGAGACAAATAGAGATTCATTTCATTATTTTTGGTAATTGTATAAGGGGGATTTTTTGTGAAAAAGTCAAAAAAAATGCTAGCTGGAGCAACTCTTGCTATAGGTGTAATAGCGCCGCAAGTATTGCCAACAACAGCTCATGCGGATGAGAACAATGGGGAGAGTACGGTTAACTTACGAATTCTAGAAACATCAGATATTCACGTTAACTTAATGAATTACGATTATTATCAAACGAAAACAGATAATAAAGTAGGTCTCGTACAAACTGCAACACTTGTTAATAAGGCACGTGAAGAAGCGAAGAACTCTGTCCTATTTGATGATGGGGATGCATTACAAGGGACACCGCTTGGAGATTATGTAGCGAATAAAATAAATGATCCGAAGAAGCCTGTGGATCCTAGTTATACACATCCATTATATCGTTTAATGAATTTAATGAAGTATGACGTCATCTCTCTTGGGAATCATGAATTTAACTACGGTTTAGACTATTTAAACAAAGTAATTAGTAAAACAGAGTTCCCGGTTATTAACTCAAACGTCTATAAAGACGATAAAGATAATAATGAAGAGAACGATCAAAACTACTTTAAACCATATCATGTTTTTGAAAAAGAAGTAGAAGATGAATCAGGGCAAAAACAAAAAGTGAAAATTGGCGTAATGGGATTTGTTCCACCTCAAGTTATGAATTGGGATAAAGCAAATTTAGAAGGAAAAGTGAAAGCAAAAGATATTGTGGAAACTGCGAAGAAAATGGTGCCAAAAATGAAAGCAGAAGGTGCAGATGTTATCGTTGCACTAGCGCATTCTGGTGTTGATAAGAGTGGATACAACGTTGGCATGGAAAACGCTTCGTATTATTTAACAGAAGTTCCTGGTGTAGATGCAGTATTAATGGGACATTCACATACAGAAGTGAAGGATGTATTTAATGGTGTTCCAGTTGTAATGCCTGGTGTCTTTGGAAGTAACTTAGGTATTATTGATATGCAATTGAAAAAGGTAAATGGAAAATGGGAAGTACAAAAAGAGCAATCGAAGCCGCAACTTCGTCCGATTGCTGATAGTAAAGGAAACCCACTAGTAAAATCCGATGAAAAATTAGTTAATGAAATTAAAGATGATCATCAAGCGACAATTGATTATGTGAATACAGCTGTAGGAAAAACGACAGCACCAATTAACAGTTATTTCTCATTAGTACAAGATGATCCTTCTGTACAACTTGTGACTAATGCACAGAAATGGTATGTAGAAAAGTTATTTGCTGAGAATGGACAATATAGCAAATATAAAGGAATTCCAGTTTTATCTGCAGGTGCACCATTTAAAGCAGGTGGCCGAAACGGTGCTACATATTATACAGATATTCCAGCTGGAACGTTAGCAATTAAAAACGTTGCAGATTTATATGTATATCCAAATACGTTATATGCTGTAAAAGTAAATGGGGCACAAGTGAAAGAATGGCTTGAAATGTCTGCGGGTCAGTTTAATCAAATCGATCCAAAGAAAACAGAAGAACAGCCGTTAGTAAATATAGGCTATCCTACATATAACTTCGATATTTTAGATGGCGTAAAATACGAAATTGATGTAACACAACCGGCGAAATACGATAAAGATGGAAAAGTTGTAAATGCAAATACGAATCGCATTATAAATATGACATATGAAGGTAAGCCAGTAGCTGATAATCAAGAGTTTATCGTCGCTACAAATAACTATCGTGGAAGTAGCCAAACGTTCCCAGGAGTAAGTAAAGGGGAAGTTGTATACCAATCACAAGATGAAACACGTCAAATTATTGTGAAGTATATGCAAGAGACACCAGTTATTGATCCGGCAGCAGATAAAAATTGGGCATTTAAACCGATTGTTGCAGATAAATTAAATACAACATTCGATTCTTCACCAAATGCACAAAAGTATATGAAGAAAGATGGGAACATATCATATGTTGGACCATCTGAAAATGAATTTGCTAAATATGCAATTGATTTAACGAAGAAGAACGATGATGATAAGGAAACAGGTGGAGAGAATCCAACAACACCGCCA
>NZ_BOQB01000311.1 GCF_018332475.1 Bacillus sanguinis
CTTGTAAAAATGATAAAGCTTTATATGTATCATCCCAATAACCTCTCTCTGAAAAATCATGCAATGTTTGACTTGGAATCCCAAACACTTCTTCAAATAAAGGAAATAACTGCTCTCTTTTCGGTTCTTCTAAAAGAAGTTTTTCAAAATTTTCAACATTCCCCATGTTGTCCCTCCATACGTTAATTCCATCAAATTAGATATAGTTGTAGAACCTGCTTTTAAAGTAATAGGTCTTACCAATCAATATACTATCATAAAATATAAAAAAAAG
>NZ_BOQB01000312.1 GCF_018332475.1 Bacillus sanguinis
TAAAAGAATGTAATAAAAATAAGTGCTAAAACGCCAAGCGGTAAGTTAATGTAAAATACCCAGTGCCAGCTAATGTAATCTGTAATATACGCACCAAGCAATGGACCAAAAATACTTGATAAACCAAATACTGCTCCGAATAATCCACCCATTTTCCCGCGCTTTTCTGGAGGAAAAATATCAAAAACGATAGTAAACGCGATCGGCACTAATGCTCCGCCTCCAATACCTTGAATGGCGCGATAAATACCTAACTGTGTAATATTTTCAGCAGTTCCACAAAGTGCCGAACCAATCATAAAGACGATTAAACCGAAAATAAAGAATCTCTTTCTACCATACATATCTGATAGTTTACCGAATATCGGCATACCTGCCATTTCTGCGACCATATAGGCAGAAACGACCCATACAAAGTTTTCAAGGCCTCCTAAGTCACCAACGATCGTTCCCATCGCTGTTACGACAATGGTATTATCCATTGATGCCATTAAAATACCTAGCAATAAACCCGCCACAACAAAGCCGAGCTTATTATTCTTCTCAACCATAACCTTGCTCTCCCTCGTACTACTTATATTTGTTTATGTTCTTTTACGACTGCATTACCTTTTTGGTTAAAGCTAGTATGATATTCTACAACACTAATTTCACATCCTGGACCAATAGTAACGTTGTTTCCTCTTACTACTTCAGCGATAGTATGCTCTAAATAAATTTCATCTCCTTCAATGATAGACGTTCGGAGGCTTCCAGTATGACTTGTAAATGGAATAAATCTCGCTTTTTTACGAACAGAAATCTTTTTACCACCGATTTCTCTCACTTTGCTCCCTTCATAACGAAGTGAAATTTCAATATTTTCAGCATTAAGTAATCCATCACTTTCAAGACCACCCGTTAGTGATAATTCTTCAACTTCAATATCTCCTTTTACATTTAAAGCGCCTTTCACATCTACGAAATCACCAGTAAACTTTCCCTTAACTTCTATCATCCCTCTTACTTTTGTTTTTTCAATATTTGCATCACTATGCATTTGTGTGTTTCCATATACTTTTACATATTCCGCAGTTACATTTCCTTGTACTTCACTATCACCATACACGACATAGTTTTTCACTTTCATATTACCGCGTACTTCACTCGTGCCGTACGTTTTAAATTCATTACAGCTCATATCATTAGAAATTGTTCCTTCACCGCGTATCTTCACTTTGTTATAATCCCCGCCTGCTGAACTACCCGAACCATTGACAGTAAGACTCTGTGAATGTTCCATATTACTTATTCCCTCCCATTAAACCTGCTTAATTTCCTTTACATTTGCACTTTTATCAACAGTAAGAACACCAGTATATTCAATGAGTTCAATTTCACAATTCGGTCCTACTGTAACATTGCTTCCTCTTACCGTTCTAATGTGAGCATAATCAATTTCGATATTGTCCCCTTCTAACAGTTCAGCTTCTAATTGTAAACCAAATACTGATTTAAACAGTTTACTAAAAGTACCCATCCTATGTTTCACTTTAATCGTTTGACCACCAATTTCTTTCGCTCGGCATGTACCGTGAATATTTATATTTATTTCATCCGCGCTTAATAATCCACCAATTGTAAACTGTCCATCAGAAGAAAAAGTATCCACTTCACAGTTGCCATCAATCGTCGCTTGACCATTGATTTTAAATTCTTCACCAGTGACATTCCCACCTATCGTACCTTTTCCTGCAATTTTCAAACTGTTTGCCTTCACATCTTTCGTAATAGTTGCTTTTCCATCAATTCTCATCGTTTCAGCATGAACTGTGCCGTCGACTTTACCAGATCCGCTAATTCGTGCACTGCTACTTTTCAAATCACCAGTAACTGCACCGTAACCGTTACATTCAAATTTTTCACATTCAACATTTCCATTCACAGTCCCTTTTCCATTTAATTGCACTTTATGAAACTCGCCGCCATTCGATGAACCGTAACCATTTATAATTAAATTTTCTGTACGCATAATTTCTCCCCCACTACAATAGTTTCGTTTTTAATGCTTCCGTATATTTCATAATCGCTTCGCATAAAACAATTTTGGTGCCTTTTTCAAAAATTAAATCGTCTACGTTTGAAACTAAGAAACAAGTAGAAATCCCTAACTTTCGGACGATAATTAAATCACAAGTTTTATGCTTTATTGCTTCATAATTTTCACGTAAAACTTGCAAGACCATTTTTCCTTCTTCTAAACTAATCTCTCCTGATTGTAGTAATTCTTCAAGCATATACACATAAAGAATATCCACAAATTGAAACTCTGTTGTTTTATTCGTTTGTTCTATGAAGAATTGTAAAACTGGCTCTGATGCAATCCCTTTACGTAAAAGGTCTTCCTTTGTTAAAAGGATTTCTCTTACACTCGGTGAAAACATATTCGCTAGTTCATCGAGTGATAAATCCTCTTTCATCGTTTGGATTTTATCAATACGCTCTAATATCTTTTCTTTTGGAAAAAATGTTTCTTGACCCGTGAATGTTGACTTTCGTACAAACCAATCTTCCGGTATTAAATTTTTCCTTTTCCATCTATATAACTGTCCGTATGAAATACCAGTTAGTTCTAATAAATCTTTTTTTGAAATTAAATCTGTACTCAACTGTATAACACTCCTTCCTAACAAGAATGTAACATAACACTGTTACGTTGTAAATGAACTTTTATTATAAGTAGCGTAACAATGTGTAACACAACCCAATTTCACGCACAAAAAATAGGGTTCTCACGCATCCTATGAAATGCGTAAAAACCCTTATATATCAACATGTAAACCATATTTCATAAAAATCAATCCATCCTTGTGAATTAATCATTATATTTTGTACTTTTTCATGAGAAGTTACTTGTTGTTTGTTGCGGTATAAAGGAATAATATGAATGTGACGTAACAAAGTGCCCTCAATATCGCGTAACAATGTAACTCTATTCTCTAATAGTTCTTGTTTAAAATACGGGGACAACGTTTTATGAAAGTCCATGCTGCTTTGCCCATGAATAAAACTGTTTTTTGTAAGAAACATATATAGTAGACTATCTTCTATTCGCTCGCTAATTGTTGCACTATCATGCATCATATCAGCCTTTTGTATCGTACTCATTTCCAATAACTCTTCTATTTCAAGAAAATTTGTTTTTACATAAATCCCGTACTTTGCACACTCTTTCTGTATCCATTGTGCATCTTCTACGTGATCTTTTCCTGTAAATGTATAGAGTTGTAACACTTCATTTTGATACGTACTCCTTTTCATTAAACAAGCTATATGTTCCTCAATCTCTACTATGCTTTCATTTGCTAATATTAGTTTCTTTGCCACTTCTCCGCGCTCTCCGCCGAGTTCTTGAACAATTTTATCACCATGAATAATTTGATGTAGTGCCTTTCGAAATAGCTCATCTTGCATTGGTCCTTCTTTTACAAGATTGCACGTTACATATGTTACGTTCGATTCAAGCCGAGAAATTTCTTTATTATGTTTTTCTTTATCTTTATACTGCGCCTTTACTAACACATCATACGTATTTACACTTTTCTCTACATTCATTAGTTCAATTCGGTCAAGAAAAGGTCTCTCACGATAATATAAATCGTGTACTTCTAATACAAATAAATGTGCATTCTTCTCTTTTAATTGGAAAGGGCCTGTACCAATGAAGGTTCCTGCTTCATCTTCCTGCACGATAGAACACTGTTCTGCGCTTAGCATATGTAAAAACATCCTATTTACCGTATGTAATTGAATTTCAACAACATATTCATCCACTGCACGAACATTTTCAACATGTTGCAACATCCATGCGTGTGGGTTGTTTTTAGCTTTCATAAATCGATTCAATGAATATATAACATCATGTGCAGTAAGTCGTTTTCCATTATGAAGATATACACCTTTTCTTAAATAAAATGTCCAAACCTTGTCAGCATCATTATATTCCCAGTGAAAAGCAAGCCTTTGTTCTATAGAGTTTGTTTCCTCATTTACATATACGAGTGTATCAAAAATATGTTTAACCATATGACATTCTGATCGCATCGTAGCGTAAACCGGATCTAAAGCGATGTCCAGATTCATTTGTACTTGCAAACGAAGTACGTCTTTTCTTCCTTCAGGTGTCCGTTCTATTTGATGACCAAATATGGAATCTACCCAATTTCCATACTCTTTCTTTACTAATGGAAATTGTGAGCTGTAGCGTTCCACAAATGAGATTCCACTTTTCACATCACCTTTTTTCGTTAGTTCTTTTCCTCTCTCTAAAATTAATGTCATCGGATACCTTTGAAATATTAATTTAGAACGATTCCCGCGACCGCGACCTGGAAACCAAGTGATCCAATGTAACTCTTCTAATTTTTTTATAATTAATTTACTATTACGCTCCGTACAAAATAATGTTTCTGCTATCATTTGTACCGTTACTTCTAATTGTTCTCCTTCTTGTCTCCCTTTACCATAAACACACCATAGTTCAATATATTGATCTAAAATAAACATCATAATCCCCCTAAAAGGTGAAAAATAACCCCTTTTGTTTCTACCCTTTTTCCATTTCTCCTTTCATCTTATCATTTCAATATAGAAAGGAGGAATTAATATTGAACAATCTCTTACTGCGTTATAACAAACCAATTATTATAAGACTGTGCGGTGAATTATTAACCCGAACAACTGAATCTATGTTAGCTCTCATAATGATTATTTACGTTAATAAAATGTTAAATGGTAATCTAATAATAACCATGCTCATTTTCGGTCTACAACCTCTTTCAGATATCGTATTTACACTTATTGCTGGGGGAGTTACTGATAAATATGGGCGAAAGAAAATTATGTTACTCGGCTTATTGCTGCAAGCCGTTGCAATCGGCAGCTTCGTCTTTGCTCAATCTGTTTTTATATTTGCATTGTTATACGTCATAAATGGGGTGGGCCGTTCCTTATATATTCCCGCTCAACGTGCACAAATTGCTGATTTAACAAAACAAAAACAACAAGCAGAAATTTTTGCTCTTCTGCATACGATGGCTGCAATTGGTTCCGTAATTGGTCCAATAATTGGAGCTATCTTTTATCATACTCACCCTGAATATTTATTTATAATGCAAAGCATTACACTAATGATATATGCAGTAGTTGTATGGACACAGCTTCCAGAAACTGCTCCAGCAATTACAAAGCCTAAGCAAAAACTTGAAGTACCATCTCCAAAACAATTTGTACGTAAACATTACGCCGTTTTAGGACTTATGATTACTACGCTTCCCATTAGCTTTTTTTATGCACAAACAGAGACAAATTATCGCATTTTCGCCAAACATATATTTCCGGATTTCATATTCATACTCGCTTTTATTTCAACATGCAAGGCTATTATGGAAATCATTCTACAAATTTTTCTCGTAAAATGGTCTGAACAATTTTCCATGACAAAAATTATACTCATTTCTTACACCTGCTATACGATAGCTGCGATTGGCTACGGATTTTCAACAACAATCTTGTCAATATTTTTCACATTACTCTTTTTAGTCATTGGAGAAAGTATTGCTTTAAACCATTTACTTCGATTCGTTTCAGAAATCGCTCCAACAGATAAACGTGGATTGTATTTTTCAATTTACGGGTTGCATTGGGATATTTCTCGAACGTGCGGTCCTGTACTTGGTGCAGTTTTATTAAGTAAACTAAACGGTAGTATGTTATTTTATATTTGCGCTTGTTTCTTAATAACTGGAGGCATTATGCAAGCACTGTTTATTCAAAATGTAGAACGTAAAAAAATAAATAAAGCTGTTTCGGAGCATACTCCTCATATTTTATAGGATGCTTTCTTTACAAAAAGAAGGATGTCACAAAAGTCTCTAGACTTTCATGACATCCTTTTTACTACCCTGCCATTTTATTTATACTATCCTCTGGTGAAAATACCGAAATATGATTTACCTTACCAGTTGATTTTGGAATAATGAATT
Organism: Bacillus sanguinis; assembly: GCF_018332475.1. GTDB lineage: Bacteria > Bacillota > Bacilli > Bacillales > Bacillaceae_G > Bacillus_A > Bacillus_A sanguinis. Next base: position 6,024 of record NZ_BOQB01000312.1, read on the forward strand.
TCAGCTCAAACTGATTGTTTACTTTATATACATATATTTTATCTTCCCCATTTACCTTAACTGAAGCTGCTTTTCCTAATGCTTTCTCTATGTTTTGTAATGTAATTGATTTTAGCTCAGCATGATAGGAGCGTACATCAAAAACTTGTGATCCTTTATTAAAACCAAAGGAAACATTTTTAGTTGTAAAAGTTGCGTACATTCCGTTTCCTGCTTGTTCTGTTTTATCTGCTTTCCCCCACGCTTTTTCTATTTCTTCAATATCTCCTGTATGAGCTGCGAACGGCACGTTAGGTACTTTTCCTTCTTTCGCTAGTTCAAACAATTCTTTAACGTCGTTAATTGATTTTTGATTTATCACTGAATCTTTTTGGCTTTCATCTGTTTGTGGTTTTGTTGATTCTTCATTATTTGATTTTGCTTCAGGCTCTTTCTTTTCTTCTGAAGAATTATTCTGTTCGCTTTTACTATTTTCCGAAGTTAGGTTTGTTTCCTTTTTTTCGTCTGCCCCTTTACATGCTGCTAATGCAAATATGCATGTAAAAGCGAGAAAAAACATAGCTATCTTTACATACACTTTCATACATTTCAGCTCCCAATTATTATTCATTTCGATAACCAATCCATTACACTACTTTTCAAATTGTGTTTGTTCCAAAAAATAAATGCTTCACTCTCTCCCCATGCTTGTACAACATATTCTACAAAAGCTGTTCCTAAAAAATATCCAAGTCGGTTGTATCCAAAATACTTTCCTCCAGATAACCGAAACCACTCTTTCTCTTTTTCTAACGTCCATCCTTCTATATAATCTTCTAAAAAACGTTTCTTTATATGTTCTTCATTTTCTATATAACATTGCAACCAACGTTCACCATCATTGTTATATGAGTAGTATACTGATTCATTTACACCTCTCATAATTTGTTTTGATAAATATGTTGCAACACCTTCACGATACAAATTAACCGCCGCGTCAGTCCACTCGGCTTTTTCCCAATCCATTCCATCTTTTTGTAACATAACATTATGATATATATGTCCTATTTCGTGAGCGACAATAACACGAAGATGATTTAAATCTGGAGATAATTTTTCTGCTGCAAAAAACACATCTCCAATAATCTCCCTTTCTACAAATGCGTTAGAGCCAAACCCTCCAACAAATAAATGAAATTTCATATTTACATTAAAGTTATATTTATTATGATATTCATTCGTTATCTCTTGAATAATAATCGGTAATGCTTCTGCTATGATACGAATATCTACTATTTTTGCGGGATATTGTTTAATTGCATTAGAAAGACGTTCTCTCGTTTTAGGACAATGATACTTAAAGTATTCTTCAAATATCTCTGGATGAGAAGTAAAGTATTGATTGAGGACTGCCAATTCTACATCGTTACTTTCCCATACTTTTAAAAAACTTGGAATTGTATTATTTATCATTTCCCCCATCTCCTTATATATCCCTTCTCGTCATTTACACTACAATCCTTCCTTAAACAGAAAAAGCAACAAAGAAAGATAAACCTTCTTTGTTGCTTTTTTATTTAATCAAACCGTTTATCACCATCAGAACTCCATTTACCATTATGCAAATCATAACATTCATCATAATAATGAAAAAAGCTGCCCAAAAAGGACAGCTTTACATATGTATTTTTACACTTCGATTGACTTACCATCTTCAACAATATGATAAAGTAAGTGAGCTAAATGATGAATTGGGCCATACTCTTCCTCTTCTTCATCTGTTTCACCCTGGAATTCAAGATCATTTAAGTATAGTGCTAAAAATTGATAGTATAGTTTTAAATCAAATCCGTAGCACGCAGTTGGCTCTTCATGATCCCCTTCGTATTGTAACATTAAGTATTGATCATTTCCTTCTGCATCTTCTGCATCAAAGAATACGAAAAATCCAACATTTGTATCTAAATCAAATAGATGGCGAGTACCTTTTTCTGTTGCTTTATTGAAGTCCTCTTCACTTAATTTATGTACTGTTGTCGCTTTAGCATTATCTTCTTGATGGAAATTTACTGTAAATGTTTTCAATGCTGACACCTCCTGATTGTATAATACTAGCATAACATATAAAAAGGACTGCTTACAAATGTAAACAGTCCTTTCATTCATTTTCGCATTGCTCGTAATAAGAAACTTACAATGAAAATTAAAATAATCGCACCGATTAAAGCTGGAATAATTGCAAATCCGCCGATTACAGGGCCGAAACTACCAAGTAATTTCGTACCAATCCAAGACCCGATAATACCAGCAATGATATTACCAATTACACCACCTGGTACATCCCTGCCAGTAATTAAGCTAGCAAGCCACCCTAATATACCACCAACGATTAAAGACCAAATCATATAATACCCTCCTTTATATTTCAACAATCAAAATATAATTAGAAACAATTGCTTACCATTAGTTATGTTACATTTTCCATAAGTTATTCATACAGCTCAACTATTAGATTATTTCAAAATAATGAACAACCAGTTTTTTTGATTTCTGATGGAAATCTTTCATATTTCACATATTATGGACAATCAGGCTTCAATATTGTCCGCATAAACTCTTCTTTAAATGCAGCATAGTTAAAACCAACCGCAATTCTTTGTATTGGCCGATCATCGAATCTTGTTGGCTCAGCTATTTTTCTAAAGTCTGCCACACTTTGCCCTCTTGTTACGTCATTTGTCGTACTAATCCAAACTGCTGATTTTTTATATTCAAAAATATCATCATTTATAAACGAAATGAACGGAAGTAAATCATGAATCGGACTTCCAGCAATACCCGGGTATTCTTTTTTATAAAAGTTCTCATAATAAAAATCGATCATTGGTTTAATAAGCTTCGCCTGCCCTGTTCCTTCCTTATTAATAATATCCACCATTTCTGGAGTAATAAGGGCCTCTTGCGTTACATTTAACGGATAAATAGTCGCATTTTTTGCGTACTTCATTACAATATTTGCGGCGATTGGGTCTCCATAAAAATTCGCTTCTGATACAGGAGTAACATTACCAGGAAATAAAAAAGCACCGCCCATAATATAATAAGAACATACTTTATCCATGACATTTGGATATAATAAAAATAACGTTGCCAATGTTGTTAATCGTCCTGTTGCTACAATAATAATATCTTCTGGGCAAGGTTCAATTAATTTTATTAGCTCACAAAAATTTTCCCGTTTACAAATCCTCATATCAGGTGGAATAATTGGTCCTAAACCGTGCTCCCCATGAATTTCAGGAAAGAACAAAGGTTCTTCAGCTGTCATCGGTCTTGCTGCACCCTCAATGATTTTTACTTCTGTAGCATAGTACCTTTCTAAAAAATACACATTTTCCGTTACGATTTCTCGCGATACATTCCCATATTCAGCAACAATACCTATAATATCTAATTTACATGTTTTATTTGCATAAATTAACGCCACAGCATCATCAATACCAAAGTCTCCAAAAAAGATGATTTTCTTATTAACTATACTCACCCCTCTTCAGCATTATCTACTATTAATATTATGTAAAAAAGACAAGGCTGTGAAACGGTGCAAACTAAAAAAGCCGCCTATTTATTGGCGACTTCAATCTTTTTATAAGATAAATATGCTAATACATTTTTACTTGAATCATATTTTGGATTATTTCCTTTTCTCGGTTCTCTTGTATGTGTTTTTTCAAATCCAGGAATATCTGGCATTTTATCCATAAATTCAAGCATTTCTTCTTCAGTTCCTTCAATACGTACGCGAATCATTATTACTTTTCCTCAATTCTCATTTTCTCTGTACTAAGTATAACGTACTTTGAAAAGACTGCAAGAAATTTATCTTTTTAATGTCGAACTTTTTTTACATACAAACAATGTCATTTCAGTATAAAACGATATGATTTTATTATTTTCATATTGAATGTTAAAGAATTCTTGCATTTCAACTGATGTTTTCATCATACATTCTGTTAACTTCATCCGCTTCTGCAAAGGTACATTCATCATATCGCACCACCAGTCAAATTCAAATTTCTTGTCAAAAGTAAGGCACGACTGCATTTGCAAACCATTTTTCTCTAATAAGGTAATCCATTCTGTTTTTTTCAGCGCTCGTTCATGACTTGGATCCCTCTTTTTTTCTATAAAATTATAAAATGTATCGTATTCATTATTTTCTGGTGAAACATTATCTAT
>NZ_BOQB01000313.1 GCF_018332475.1 Bacillus sanguinis
TAGGACGTCGCCAAGCAACTAAAAACACAAGTCTTTTGACTTGTGTTTTTTCGTGTTTAGTAAACAATATTATACTGTTTCAATTATAGACGAACGTTGTATTCTGATTTCTTAATGATGGATACAGGTTCATCCTACGCATTGAATATAAAACTATAATCGTTATTTGGCAATATTAGTTTAGTTTCTAATTCATAATAAATGTGACTGGGGCATATTGCGTTTTTTAAATCATCAATTACTAACCGGGCAAGATAATGAGGAGAATCACTAAATTGCCAAGCTGTAACAAATCCTGGTTTTTACGGTTTCCCCAATAAGTATCCCAATTACCTCACTTTAATAAATAGTTTAGTCTCTTTATAATTCTTGGGGAAGGTCTTTATATGCTATGTCTTTGTACGCATTTGAAACTTGTATCTGTGTGTCGCGAATTAAGAAAGATAGTGTGTTTGGAATGAATATGGTTTATAAAAATATACGATCCCTATACAGCATTGTCCAGTAGACATCTAGATTAATGGAGGGATGTTTAATTTTTAAATTGTGCCGTACGGTAAAGGTTAAAATTGCTTGAAGGATATTCGGAGGGATTGCTACTATGCTATATTCAAGTAAAACAGAGATGAAATGGATAAAAAACCGATATTTCAACTTGAATATCGGTTTAATAATATGTGACTTATATGAATCTATAGCAATACGAAAAGTGTAAATAAGACAGCTAACAAAATGCGATAGTATGCAAAAGGTTTTAAACCTATCTTCTCTAAAAGCTTCAGAAAAGTTACTACTGCTAGCATTGCTACTATAAAAGAGGTAATGAACCCTACTGCAAACATAGGGATATCATTGACACTTAAATACTTCCAGCTTTTTAGTAAGTCTAAGCTTGTAGCCCCAACCATTACAGGAAGAGCTATTAGAAAAGAGAACTCTGATGCAGTCTTGTAATTTACTTTTGCTAATAGACCTCCAGAGATAGTAGAGCCAGCTCTAGAAAAGCCAGGGTATACTGCTAAACATTGAAATAATCCAATTGTTAATGCTTGACGGTATGTTAAATCATCCAGTGAGCAGGCGGTTTCCTCTTGCTTTTTTACTTCTGCAAAGATCATAAGAATTGCCCCTGCTACAAGTCCAATCACAACAGTGTATGGCTGAAATAAGTAAGTTTTAATAACATCATGTAGTAGCAAACCAGCAACTACTGCCGGAAATACGCCAAGAAATACATGGAACGCGTTGAATTTTTTCTCTTTCCGTAGAAGAGGCTTAATATTACATAAAGAAACGAGACGTTTATGATATAAAATTGCAATAGCTAAAATTGCGCCTAGCTGAATAACAATTTCAAACGTTTTTGCTCTTTCTCCTTCAAATCCTAATAAATGCCCGACTAATATAAGATGACCAGTAGAAGAGATAGGTAAAAATTCAGCTAACCCCTCTACAATACCGAGTATGAAGGCAGTAATGATATCGCTCATAATTTCACTCCTATAAATTAATGAATGTCTACTCTCTTAAAATAGAATAGTGTTGCAATAAATCCGAAAACTGCTGTTGCTGCAATGATCATATAAGAATACTCTGGTGGATATGTGGGTTGTAATTCATTATTTGCAATATCTAGAGTAGCGGTCCACGGAAATAAATCTTTATGTTTAGAGTTCACGAGCATAAGATTCATCATTGTAATAATGACTGTTAATATAATAGGCGGTACATAGCTCTTCATTACAAGAGTTAATAGCACAATAGGTGAAGACAATAGAAAGAGAAGTCCACCACATATTAAAAATTTTAGGAAAGAACCTAAAAGTAAAGTAGTGTTAAAACCAGGGAAGTTCCCCAATAGCCCTAATATTAAAGTAAGCGACCAAGCGACTAAAGTTAGCATCATGATCCAAAGGAAGAGAACGATGAACTTACTTATAATAAAGCTAATGCGCGACACGGGGAGAGTTAGTAAATTTTTTAGTGTATCTTCTGCATATTCGCGGGTAAACAGATAAGCAACAACTACTCCGTATAAAGGGAATCCTATAACTAAAGTAGTATATAAGTTAACGTCAGTGAATAACTGGTGGAACCAAATAGTCGGAGTTGGCTGTTTTGTTTTTATATGTATATAAGAGGCTACTACGACTAAGAAAGGTGCGACACCAGCCCCAATAATGCTAATTAAAAACATATTAGAGCGTTTTAGTTTTAATAGTTCTGTATAGAGTAGATTAACCAATTGTTCCACCTCCAACTAGTTTGGTGAAATAATCTTCTAATCTGTCTTCACTGATCATCATTTTTAATACTTCAATATCATTTAGAACGAATGTTCCGTTGATGTATCCTTGTTGCCCGAAATGAGAGTAAATGCGAATATTCCCTTCATCATGTACCTCATAATCGAAAGTTTGAAATTGATTTTCTAATAGCATCGTAGCCTTATTGTCATTATTCACCTGAAATTCTATGTATTTACGGTTTGCTTTGCGTAGCGTATCAAGAGAAACTTCTTCTAGTAACTTTCCTTCGTGAATAATTCCGATACGATCGACTAACTGTTCTACCTCGGCTAATATGTGACTAGAAATGAGTATCGTTATATTCCTTTCTTGAGCTAAAGAATGAATAAGTTTTCGCATTTCTTTAATCCCGATGGGGTCTAGTCCGTTAGTTGGTTCATCTAATAATGGAGGTAAGTGGTGTTCGTATATCGTGCGAGATACTAGACAGAAGTTTTTTTCTAGATTCCTCAGACCTCTTTGCTTCAATCCGAACCTTTTCTAATTCAGCTATTAGTTCGTTTATTGAAAAAAACGATATTATGTAATGAACGATCATTGCTTGTAAATAATCTTGCTTGTAAATTACCTTTTAGTACACGACTTAATTTAGCATCTATTGATTTGCGGTGCTGAATGAATTGTATTCTTGAAAAGAAGAGATACATTGTAATTAAGATAAGGGTAATAAATAAAGATATTTTTACTCTTGGGTCCATTTGTATATTTAAAAGCCCGCAAATGATAAGTTGTAATGAAATAAGGAAAAGGGTTTTATCAGTCTTCAAGCTGTTCACCTACAAACTTATAACCAATTCCCCATACAGTTTGAATGAATTTTGGGTTGGAAGGATCGACTTCTATTTTCTTTCTAAGTTTTCGAATATGTACCATAACGGTATTGTCATCTTCTATATAATTATTGTCCCACACATTTCGGAAGAGCTGTGTTTTTGTAAATACTTGCCCTGGATTTGAAGTGAAGAATTTTAATAGTTCCAGTTCTTTTCCGGTTAAGTTAATTTCTTCTTTGTTTGTATGAACTGTATATGTATTTAAATCGATCAATAGGCCGTTAAAAGTTAGAGTTGTTTTCTCTTGTATATTAGTGTCACTTCCAAGAACTAAAGAACGCCGCATAAGAGCTTTTACACGTGCAATGACTTCATGAATACTGAAAGGCTTTGCAATGTAATCATCAGCACCAATGCTTAAACCTAAAATTTTATCAACTTCATGATCTTTAGCGGTTAGCATTAATATCGGTACGTTCTTTTTATCTCTAAGTTTTCTGCATACTTCGATACCATCTACTTTCGGCATCATAAGGTCTAATATAACGAGGTTATAATTGTTTTGATTAAATAATTGTAAGGCTTCATCGCCATTAATCGCAGTATCTACCATATATAATTCTCGTTCCAAATATATTTTTAATAAATTTCGGATTTCTTTATCATCGTCTGCTATAAGGATACGTATATCTTTCATATCTTCACCTGCTTCTAATGGATTTCATTGATGGTACAACAACCCTCTAATTATATACTAGTATTTGTTAAAATAAGGTTAATAGTTTTGGTGGAGTGAAATATCCACGCAAATTAAGCCTAGGGTCAAAGTAAATTGAATATGTTTTGCGAGAATAAATTAAAGAGAAGCAGAAGGTAGTTTTCGTTAATGAATTTTTGTAGGGATGTATATAGCTAAAAGAGCGTAAAAACATTTAATTGAATATCTTTATAAAAAGGTATTGACGATTTTATCTTAGAGGTGTAATATAGGACAAGTCGCCGATGCAATAACGCAGAACGCGGCAAACAAAATGAAAAACTT
>NZ_BOQB01000314.1 GCF_018332475.1 Bacillus sanguinis
ATGCATTTTATTCATAAATTCATGCGATTGTGCCCGTAATGCTTCCGCATATAGTCTAATACCAGTTAATTCTTCTGCTAATTTTCTAATCTCTGTTTTATCACGGAATGTTGCAATCGCACCAACTATTTCTCCTTTTACATATAACGGAACACGATTCGTCACAATCGTAATCCCATAAATATTTTGTTCTTCGTTTAATTGTACCTCTCCCGTCTGTAATACTTCTTTTATACGTGAATTAGGCATATACAACTCAACATCTTTACCGATAAAATCTTCTTCAAGACCACTTTTCTTAAATAATCGTTTTGCCTCATGATTTATTAAAGTTACATTGGCCTCTTTATCTACAGCAATAATACCTTCTTTTACAGATTGTAGCATCGTATTTCTTTCTTCAAGAATTTTCGCTATCCTGTGAGGTTCAAGACCGAATAAACTTTTCTTTATATGTCTAGCTAGCAATATTGCTCCTATAATTCCGACTAGTACTCCAACTCCAACTCCAATATAAATGATATGTCTACTTTCCTTAACTCTCTCTTTTACATTATCTGCTGAAATACCAACGGCCACCGCTCCAAGTTGTTCACCTGTTTGAGAAAATACAGGTACAAACACTCGCATTGAAATACCTAAAGTTCCTTCTGCCAGCGATACATGTTCCTTTCCTTTCAATGCAGGTCCTTCATCTCCCCCAATAAAATGATGACCTATTTTTTGAGGATTTGGATGTGACTTTCTTATTCCATTCATGTCCATAACTACAATAAATTGAACACCTGTGTTTTTTAATATTCTATTTGTATACGTTTGAATTGCAGAAGTATCTGCTTTCCCAATTAAACCATCGATTACAATTGAATCATTCGCCACAATGTGTGCAATTGTTTTTGCTTTCTCGGCTTGGCTATCCTCCGTCGTCCGTTCTACATTATGACTAATTAATATATCTGTCACAAGTAAAGAAAAAATTA
>NZ_BOQB01000315.1 GCF_018332475.1 Bacillus sanguinis
AATCGTTTTATGCCACTCTGACATTTCGAAAATTATTGAATTCCAAAGTTTCAATCAATCTGAATCTAAATAAACTGCTGTAACATTAAGTAGCTAGTACCGTAAAGCTTATTTTCTTCTTACAGGTGCTATTATGAATGATATTCAAGGTGATAAAAAGTACGCACTTTAAAGTGCTATAGGTACTTTAAAGTACTTTTCTACTTATCCTCCTCTTACAGAGACTATTATGAAATATATTTAACTTATTAAGAATGTATGTACTAACGAATAATATTTTTACTTACAAACTTTTTTGCTCAATGGTTGTAAATTCATCATTTTTTTATTAAGACAAACGAAAAATAAAAAGAACCTAGTCAATACTAGATTCTTTTTTGATCAAAAACACTCTTATATTTCTCGTGTCTTGTTACAAAATACTTAGAATAGAACTTCTACTAAAGGCTCATTTTAATTACAGTAAAAGATTGGTGAAACGAATACATTACACAACCAAAAAAATAGGAGGAAACAAAAATGAGTGAAAAAACAGCAGGCTTCTCACAAGTAAATCATGTCGGAATTACAGTGAGCAATTTAGAAAAATCTATCGTTTTTTATGAAGCATTAACAGGTAAAAAAGTTTCAAACACCGATGAAATTGGAGGAAAAAGAATGGCACAAACTCAAGGGCTTGAAGATACTCGTATTAAATATGCCAACCTTCACTTAGATAATTTAAATATCGATATTTTAGAATATATCGTCCCTAAATCAGATAAAGCCTCTTACTCAAATGATCAAATTAGTGCGATGCATCTCTGTTTTGAAGTAGAAGATATTGATGCCGCTGTAGAACGTCTAAAAGCGATTGGGGTAGAACCAGATGGAGAGCCAATTGTCTTTCAAGAAGAAGACGGCTTGAAATCTGGATTTGGTACAGGAGTTGCCTACTTCCGTGATCCAGATGGTACTAATTTAGAGCTAATTGCTCCAAAAGGACCATTTAGACGTGAATAGTGAAAATAAATTAATACCGAAACAGCCACCTTATCTGAAAGGTGGCTGTTTGTTTCTAGATTGAATAAAAAGGACAAACTCTCCAATTCGAGAAGTTTGTCCAAAAATAGATATTTCATATTCCACTACTTTGACACCAAAATCAACAATCGTGAATTAGAATAATGATTTAATACTTGCTAAAACAGTAAGGACACCTACAATAATAACAAATACATTACTCATTTTTCCTTTGTATTTAGCTAGTACTGGTACTTTTTGAATCGCATACATCGGTAATAGACATAAGATAGCAGCAACTAATGGACCACTTAGAGAATCAATAAGTCCAAGAATACTTGGATTTGTATAAGCAACAAACCAGCATGATAATACAACAAAAGTAAGGACGATTGTCTTAATCGTTTTTTCTTCAATTACTTTTCCACGTGATTTACCGAACTTAATAATCATGTCACGCATTACTTCAAATGCTCCGATATAATGACCAAGGAAAGATTTTGTAATAGCCACAAAAGCAATGATTGGAGCTGCAATCGTGATTACAGGTGAATTCAGTTCATTAGCAAGATATGAAAGAATTGATAAGTTTTGCTCTTTTGCCATTTTTAAATCCTCTGGAGTCAAGCTTAGTGCACTGCTCCAAACGAAGAACATAACTACAACGAATGTCATAATATAACAAACTTTTTGTATTTGCGCACATTTCGCATCAGTAGCTTCTATTCCATACGTAGCTCTCTGTTTCACAACAAATGATGATATCATAGGTGAATGGTTAAATGAGAATACGATAATTGGTAGAATCATCAATATCGTTCCAAAATATCCTGTTCCTGTTGAAGCTGAAGATACAGCTGTAAAGCTAAGCATTGACGTATTCCACTGTGGAATTAAAGATACTGCAATAAACAGTAGAGAAGCTATGAAAGGATACACAAGCATACTCATGACCTTTACAGTAATATCTTGACCAAAATTTAGTATAGCGATAAGACCAAGAACTAATACAAGTGATAAAATCGCTCTTGGAGGCTCTGGCATGTGCAATTGATGCACGATAAAACTACTTGCAGTATTTGTAAGCGCAACCGAATACATTAATACGATTGTATAAATTGAACCGAAATATACGATGTTAAAAATGATACTCGCTTTATCTCCGAAATACTCTCTAATCGTACCTGTGATCCCCTCATCAGCAGAATTAGAAGCGTATATCATTTTAGCAAGTGCCCTATGTGAGTAGTACATAACTGGATATGCAAGCAATGTAATTAGTAGTAAAGATAATAAACCACCTGAACCTGCATTAATCGGTAAAAAGAGCACCCCTGCTCCAATTGCAGTTCCAAATAGGCTTAATGCCCATGTAGTATCCTGCTTATGCCACTTTTTCGGATCTGCATATTGCTCATTTTTTAGTGCGGTATTTTCAGCTTGAACTTCTATTTTCTTTGCAGTATTCCCGTTCATATAATAACTCCCCCTTGTATCTATTCCTGCGTCTCTCTTTATAGCTAACAAATATTTACCTTTTGGGATAATGAATTCCTTACAAGTTGCCCCACATTGTATGTCCTTCATCATAATGAATCCAAATTGAAACATTCGCTAGTTAGCGTCCTAACATAAATGTTAGCGTTCACAAAAAAGTTTACTCGTAATATCCGCTCTTTATATAAAGACCGCTTAAGAGAACAATATTGAATAGACTTCATAAATACGTTGCAACATTTCTAATAACAGTGTATTGCTTTAATGGTTTCTCTACATTACTTGTAACAGTAATTTCAGTTAAACCGGCCTCTCTTCATTTATGAGGCATTTCTTTCTCAATTCTATACATCACTTTAATAGCTTCGGCAGCATTTATGGTATTGATTACACAACCCACTGAAGCACTTTACATACATTTCGCCTCTAACCACACACCCTTCTTACTAATAATCGCATTTTTTATATTTTCTCCAGAGATAATAAAATTTCTCTCGACGCACTCATTATAACGTGTATATTTATAAAATTAATATTTTTATATTTTCAGAAATATTAAATGGATA
>NZ_BOQB01000316.1 GCF_018332475.1 Bacillus sanguinis
ATTAGGTTTAGAAAATGTTAGTGAATTGGATTTGCTTGTTTTGCAAAATTTAAATAAGTTAATAGCAATTGAATTTGAAAATAGCATCATTGCTAATTTATCTTGCTTTCAGCATAATACGTCAATTCGAAATATAAAGTTGACAGATACGAAGGTAAAGGATGGATCAGCATTAGGTAAAATGAAAGGACTAAAGGAATTAGAATTAGATGGCACAACAATTGATAACCTTGATACGATTTGTTGTTCTCATTCATTAGAAATATTTACAGGATCGTTTGAACAATTTTATATGTTAAAAGACTCATTTGATAGAAAAATAGATTTTTCAAAAGTAATAGGAGGGATGAGTGAAGAAGAAAGTGAAATTTGGCACCAACATGTAATTGAATAGAAAATAACATTATTATGTAAATAAGTTTGTTTGTAGAAGGTGTAACTATTTGACAGGTTACACTGCAATAAAGTGGTTAGGGAAAATAAATTATGTGTAACTGAATGTCACATCCCTCCTTAATCGTTCGTCTTGTATGTAGAACGGATAAGGAGGGAGTTTATTATGAAAAATTTTGATGTAGCAATTATTGGTGGTGGGCTTGCTGGATTAACAGCATCTATATATTTAGCGAAAGCTGGAAGGAAAGTTATTGTATTAGAAAAGTCTAGTCACTTAGGTGGTCGAGGGATGACTATAAATAAAAATGACATTTGTATGAATCTTGGTGCACATGCTTTATATAGAGGCGGGGCAGCGTTTATAGCTTTTAATGAACTAGGTATGAATCTTCCAGGTGGAATCCCATCTACAAAAGCACACGGAATATGGAAAGGGGATATTTTCACCATCCCAACAGATTTCCGCTCAATTTTATCAACACCGTTACTTTCATGGTCTGCAAAAGTACAGTTCTCTCGTCTTATGATTCGGTTAGGAAATTTAAATGTAGGAAAAATTCCTAAAATGAGTCTAACTACATGGGCAGAAAATGAAATTAAAGATCCAATGGTTCGAAATATATTTTATGCATTATGCCGAACAACAACATATACGTATGCTCCAACAATACAATTAGCATCTTCAGTACTAAAGCAAATACAGCTTTCTATGAAAGAAGGAGTACTTTATGTAGATGGTGGTTGGGAGACGATAATAACAACTTTAAGGGATATAGCGAATACGAATGGTGTGCAATTTCTAGCTAAAAAGCATGTTTTGAAAATAGAGCATTGTGAAGGGAAACAAAGAATATACTGTTTTGACGATGAAGTATTTGAAACAGATGCAGTCATTGTAACAACTCCACCAAAAGAGGCTTGTAAAATGATAAAAGGTGCTGAAGGAACAAGTTTGCAAAGATGGAGTGAACAATCAGTACCGGTTACCGTTGCAGCGTTAGATATTGGTTTAAAACAATTGCCGAATCCTTTGCATCATTTTGCATTGGGATTAGATCAACCTATATTTTTTACGAATCAATCAAGAGCAGCTAAATTAAGTGAAGATGGATCAATTGCAGTAAGTTTAATTAAGTATCATAATCCAGTGTTAGAGATGAATCATATTTATGAAGATAAAGAACAGTTAGAAAATACGATGGAATTGTTACATCCAAATTGGAAAAAGGAAGTTGTTGCAAGGCAATATTTACCGAAAATAACGGTAGTATATGATTTTCCTCATATTGACCGTGTTGAAAAACCGGGTCCTAATATACCTGAAATGCCAGGTGTTTACGTTGCAGGAGATTGGGCAGGGCATGATGAAATATTAGCTGATGCTGCGGTAGCAAGCGGAAAACGTGCAGCCTTACACATTTTAAAGCAATCCGAAAGTGGGGCAGTTTATCATGGAAACGGAGCAATTATATGAAACGTATCAATCATTATTATTTTCGTTAGCATATAGAATCCTTGGGAGTGTTATGGATGCTGAGGATATCGTTCATGACGTTTTTATCTCGTTAAATAATATAGAGGACGTTCAATCTATAGAAAATATGAAAGCCTATTTATGTAAAATGGTAACAAATCGCTCAATTGACAAATTACGTTCGGCAGCACATAAACGTAACGTATATGTCGGAATGTGGTTGCCAGAGCCATTTGTGGAAGAGATTGATGATCCATCAGAGTCATTTGTAATGAAAGAATCAATTTCTACGGCATATTTATTACTTTTACAACAACTGTCTGAGGTAGAAAGGATTGTTTTCATATTAAGAGAGGTTTTCAGTTATGAATACGAAGAAATAGCTTCAATTGTTGATAAAAGTAGTGTGAACTGTAGGAAGATCTTTCAACGCGCACGAAATAGTATATTGGATAAGCCGAAGCAATCAACATTAAGTACGAAGAAAATGGCTGCTTATGTTGAAAAGTTTGTATCATCATTACAATGTGGTGATGCGCAAGGTATGTTAGAAGTATTAAAAACAGATGCGATATTGAAAGCAGATGGTGGTGGTAAAGTTACAACTGCGATTCATCCGATTTACTCTGCGGATCGAATTATACGTTTGTTCTTTGGGATTGCACAACGATTGACAGAAGAGTACACTGTTGATTTCAAAATGGTAAATGGTATGCCAGGAGTTATAGTTACAATAAATAATAAAATAACATATGTTCTATCGTTCGCATTTGAGGATGAGAAGATTTCAAACATTTATATGGTAGTTAATCCTGAGAAACTTATGCATTTAAATGTAAAAATATAAAAAAACGCATTTCTTCAGAAATGCGTTTTTTATTATTTTTCTAACATTTCAAGAGGTACATCTTTTTCGCCAGCTACCTCAAATTTAATTTCCCCGTCTTCTTCATAAATACGTGTAATAATCGGTATAGTAATCATTAATTTTTTGTGCTGCTTTCGTTTTCGAGCAGCATCTAAGCTAATCACGTTCATTTGTAAGCATCCTTTCTTCTAGAAATATATAAACAAAGAAAATGCGTCCGGAAAGGGCGCTTAATTGAATTTGAAATACCGATTCATTTAAATGGGGTTTATATAATTTAATAACTGCAATTTTAATATGAAATAATATGAATGGAATAATTGCACGTAGAAATTAACTTTACCAAAAAACGAAACAATATGCTATAAAAAATTATAAATCTTTGTCATATAACGGGAAAAAGGATTTCGTTTCGCATATAATAAAAAGTAGACGGGCAGCAAGAGCTTTTTCATCATATTGCTTGGAAAGGCGATGAAAAGAATGGATACGTTAGATTCATTATTATTTCAACTTGAACAATATGGAGAAGAGCATGATCGAAATAAAAAAACACGGGAAGAAAAATTACGGAATATTTCTCGTGAGATGGGGCAATTTTTATCAATTTTAGTAAAAGGGTGTAGTGCAAAAAATATATTAGAAATTGGAACTTCTAATGGTTATTCTACATTGTGGTTAGCTGATGCGGTAGAAGAAACACATGGAAATGTAACAACTGTAGAGCTTTCTTCAGAACGAGTTGGAGAGGCACTTGCCAATTTTGAAAAGGCAAACCTTTTACAAAGGATTGATGTTCACAATCAAGAAGCAGGGGCATTTTTAGATTCACAACTAGATCATTCATTTGATTTTATTTTCCTAGATTCAGAGCGTACGCAATACATGTGGTGGCTTGAACATATAAAACGCATTTTACAACCAAAAGGTCTTCTCGTTGTCGATAATGCTACTTCTCATGCGAGTGAATTAGCGGAGTTTATAAAAATGATCGAAGAAGATGAAATGTTTAAAACGGTGTTATTGGCATTTCAAAATGGAGCATTTGTAGCGTACAAGAAGAAAATGGATTGAGTGTAATATAATTATCACATTGAAAAAGGGTGTATGTCAAAAGATTGAGTACAGTAAATAGGAAGAACATAATTTATATACGTAACATACGAAGAATCCGCCTTCAGCATGTTGATCTCTAGGTCTTAAGTCTGAGGAAAATTATGTTGATTACAGGTATACTTATAGTAAGAAACAGGGAATGACTGCATAAGCAGGCATTTTTAAAAAAATCGATTTTAAGCAGTCAGAATGTATATGAAATACGATATAATAGATGAAATATAGTGCATATAAATTCGCACATATAAATAAAGGAGCGATTTTGTTGACTGAACTCGAGAAAAAAGAACCTGTATCCATTGTGAAAGATAATAATGTAGAAGTAGTGGTAGATACAGTTATAAAAGATGAAGAATTAGAGGAACTGAATAAAGAAGCTGATCTTTATGTACAAAAGTTAAATAGCGAGCAAAATACAGATTTATCAAAAGTATTGTCTCAGCTAGGAGATTTAGGGGATAAAGAACAACAAGCAGCAGGACAAACGTTATCAGCATTAAAACGCCCTGTAACAGCGATGATGAATGGAAAGAACGAAGAAATTCCAAATACATTGTTAGAATTACGAAAAGTGGTATCTGAGCTTGATCCAAATTCATTAAAAGCAAGTGGTATGAAGAAAATTATGTTTAAAGTATTCAAGAAAAATCCACTTGAAACATACGTGCATAAATATCAATCTATAGATAAGCAAATTGAGGAGATTATTAGATCCCTTCTTATTGGTCGTGACAACTTACAAGAAGATACAGTTGGCCTTGAGATGCTTAAAGAGCAATCGCACGATAAAATTCACGCTCTTGATAAGCAAGTATACTTAGGGAAAAAACTTGCAGGCATGCTGGAAGCTGAGAAACAAAATCCAGAACGTCAAAGAGATATTCCATTAATTAATGATGCATTAGAAAAGATTCTAGTGCGCACGCGTAATATGCAGCAAGCGAAAAGTGTGTTATTACAATCCATCGCATCTGTAGACATTATTAAGAAAAATAATGAAAAGTTAACAGAGGCAATTCGTAATGCCATTACGATGACGCAAAACGTTGTAACAGTTTCAGCTGCTATCCAGTTAGCATTAACAAATCAACGTAAAACAATTGATGCAGTGAATGCAACAAATGAGGCAATTGAATCAATGGTATTAAGTAACTCACAAGCATTAAAACAAAATACAGAAGAAACAACAAAACTTCTTGAAAATCCTGCAATTAGCATGGATAAATTACGCGAATCATTCCAAAATGTATTTGCTGCGATTGAAGCTTCTGAAAAATCATCAGAACGTATTATCGAGTCAAGTAAGAAGTTTGTTATTGAACTAGACACATTTAATGATGAAATGAAACAAAAGCTCATTCAGCGCCCAAGAAAATAGCAGACTTTTAGAGGAGGTGAAAAAATGAGTTTCATTCAAACCGTACTATTATTACTCGGTACATTGCTTTTAATCGCATTTACGGTCGTTGTTTTAGTCGTATATTTCGGACGAAAACTGTATTTTTCATGGACGAAGCCATATAAACGAGCACACGATTCTTTAGAAAAGTTATCGAATAAATCATTACCGTTTCTACAAGAATTTACACAACATCCACTCTTTTATCGCTGGATTCGCACGGAAGGAAAGAAAGAACAACATATATTAAACACGCTTTTCTGTGCTTCGGGTCAACGTACGAGAGAGCAAGTATTCTCAATGTTACCGAAAGAAAAACAGAAAAAAGTACATGTAATGGCAAAAACAACGAAAAAACTTACAAATGAAGATATTGATGTAGCGGCGATGAAAGTAAAAGATTTTTTAAGACAAGAAACGCAGCAAACAGTAAAACCGACAGACTTATCGTTTTATAAATTGTATTTTTATGATCGATATCCAGATGCATTAAATACAATTCAAGCGTATAAACGCTCAATAAATCCTTCATTACAACGAACGGTTGATGATATTACAATTTCAGTATTAAATGCCTTACCGTATTATCAGGAGCAGCGTATGTTTGAGCAACAACATAAACTTGAAACTTTTTTAATGAAAGATTTAACAGCTATGCTATCGTTAGTCGTACAGTTACCACCTTCACAACGACCAGAAAAAGAAGAAGAATTAAAAATCTACTTGCAAAATTTCCAAAAAGAAATGGAAGTAGTCGAGCGAGATATTCGTGACTCGATTGATCACGATTTGAATGTGAAGATGAGAGCAGCGACTGAGAAGTTTAAGAATAAGTAGGAGAGATTTCCTTGGAAGAGTTGGTACGTCCAGCTTTTTTGAGGGAATCTCTTTTTTGTTAGAAAGTATCCTGCAATCAGAAATTACAGAATTAGTTGAAGTATTAATAAGTAAGTAAAACCCTTTTTTTATGATTGTATAATTGTTATACTGACAAATTCAAAGAAGTTAATAGTTTATATTTGCAGGCTTTAGAGAAATTTAATCAATCTGCTAAGTTAACCCCAGAAGCTTTGGATGAAGGAAATACAAATAAAATGCAAAGAGCTACAAATTTAATGAATGATGGTGGAGAAATTCTTAAAAGTGCTAACTC
>NZ_BOQB01000317.1 GCF_018332475.1 Bacillus sanguinis
AACGGTAAAGTTGTATGATATAGCCTCAATAAAACTATGTGGAATCCCTCTGAACTATCCAAATCATTTCCTTACAACGTGCTATCAACATCATAATCGACTCCTTTCAAGTTTTATATTTTTAAAGGATTATAGATGAGTGTAGTAGTTGCTTCTACGATCTCGAATTTCGTCCATAATCTTTTTGTATTGTTGCTCTTGCTTTAATTCATCTTCTGAAAAGATTTCTTTCTGGATTGTAATTGTTAAAAAGAAAAGGTGAAACTTCATGATACATTCCTCCTTTCGAAAGGAATTATAGATGGCTACAGTAGTGACTTTGACGTTCTTTTACATCTTCCATAGCTTTATTAATTTGATGGTCATGCAATATCTCACTGTCCGAGAACTTAGTTTTTTGAATCGTGATCGTTAAAAAGAATACTTTAAATTTCATTAGATA
>NZ_BOQB01000318.1 GCF_018332475.1 Bacillus sanguinis
TCCCTAGACCTATTTTATTAAGTGCTAACTTTGTTGCCATTTCTTCCAATTCGCAAAGTACAGATACAAAATATCTTCCTGCTCTTTCATATACTGTGCCACTTTTTACAGTTGCATTTTTAGGGATATATCCATATTCTTTTAACCTTATCCAACCAATTGTAGGAACTTTGACTCTATGTCTTTCTACTGTCCAATCTGTTTTGTTGTTTTTCGGAAAGTAGCACTTCACATCTTGCTTCTTCTTTTTTTTATATCGTGGAAACTTAGATAAACCTTTAAAAAATCGCTTAAAAGCTTTATCTCCATTCATAATCGCTTGTTTTACCGCTTTGCTCGACACTTCTTTAATCCAATGGTCACACTCTTTTGTATGAATATTGTTCAGCCATTTGGAAAAGTCATAGCCACTAAGAAATTTCCCCTCCGACTCATATGCCTCTTTATTTTTAGAGATATACAGGTTATATACATATCGACACACCCCAATAGTTTGACGGATTTTACTAACTTGTTCAGTTGTCGGTTTGATTTCTATTAAATATGCTCTTTTCATAAGTCTTCATCCTCCGACATTTTCTTTTTGTATTTTCTCAACCCATATATTCTACAGCTAAATACATGAATGATAGATATTAAATCCTGAACAAGTTCTTCTTAAATACCCATATATTCCTTATACTGTTCTTCTGTATAATATCTTCTTCCTTTTGGGTTTCGGTAAGCAGTTAAACCACCTTGATTGTCCCACCTTTGCAATGTCTTAACAGAGACATTAAGCATTTCTGAAAATTCTTTTGGTTTATATTGTTTCATAATTACTTTTTTGCTATATATGCACACTTTTGTCTATGTTTTTGTTTACTGTTTCTTTCTCCTGTATATAGAAACTTTATCCCGATTGGTGAGGGATAATAACCAGTGGGAATGGTTCCTTATTGATTAAAGATTTACTTTATATATTATAAACGGCATACCCTTTTTCATAAAGAGTATGCCGTTTCTTTTTTCTATATTAACTTACTTGCTTTTGTTTTTGTTTCGTTTTTGGACCTGTAAAGAGGCGTTCATTTCCCATAAGTAAAATACAAATAATACTTAGCACAGCCGGAATCAGTGCCCAGAAGAATGTACTGGCAATAGATGTAGCGAGAGCCTCTTTAATACCAGTTAATATTTCAGCTGGAATATTATCGGTAGCACCTTGTGATAATAAGAAACTTGTGTCTCCGCCTTTTGGAGCCAATTTAGCTAGTTCAGGAGGGAACACAGTGTTTAATTTAGTAGTAAAAATATGATTTTGAATGGTACCGAAAATTGTTACACCAAGAGTCATACCGAGTGAACGGAAAAATGAGTTTGTTGATGTAGCAGAACCACGGTCTCGCATTTCTAACTTGTGGATAGAAGACATACTTAAAACTGAGAACGAGAAACCAACTCCAAGTCCAGTGAGAATCATAAATAGTGTTACGAGTAGACGAGGTGTCTCCATTGTTAAAGTACTTAGTAAATAAATACCAATGACGAAGAAAACGCCAGATGCCATCATGATGTTACGATAACTTGTTCGAGAAGCTAACTGTCCACCAGTTTGACTTCCAATTACAGAGCCAACCATCATAGGTGTTAAAATTAATCCAGCATTTGAGGCTGAACCGCCGAGAACACCTTGAACGAAGATTGGGATATAAACTGTACAAATAATAAAAGCGGCACCATAGAAAAAGGCAACTCCTTGGCTAGCTGCGAATAAAGGTTTCTTAAATAGATGGAAAGAGATGATAGGCTCAGTTGCTTTTCGTTCTACGAAGAAGAAAATAATAAGCATAATAACAACTGTTGTAAATAAACCGATAATTACAGTGGAATTCCATGCGTATTCTTTACCACCAAGCTCTAAGGCGAACATTAAGCAAACGATACTAATAACAAGTGTAATAGCGCCAGCCCAATCAATTTTTTGTTTTCTAAATTCTAGAGATTCACTGTAGTATTTAGTAATGAAGAAGAAGGAGATAAGTCCTAATGGAATATTAATATAGAAGACCCAATGCCAACTTATATAGTCTGTAATATAAGCACCTAATAAAGGGCCGAATACACTAGATGTCCCAAAAACCGCACCGAAAAGCCCTGTCATTTTTCCACGCTTTTCTGGTGGGAATATATCGTACATTATTGTGAAGGCGATAGGCATAAGAGCACCGCCACCAATCCCTTGAATTGCTCTATAAATACTTAGCTGCTCAATACTAGATGCTGTCCCGCAAAGTGCAGAACCGAATAAGAAAAGAATGAGGCCACCGATATAAAAGCGTTTCCGTCCGTACATATCAGAAAGTTTTCCGAAGATAGGCATCCCCGCCATTGTTGCTACCATATATGCAGATGTGACCCAAACGAACTTGTCAAATCCTCCTAGGTCTCCAACAATCGTTGCCATTGCTGTTGCAACGATTGTATTATCCATTGCCGCCATTAAAATACCAAGTAGTAAACCAGCAACAACAAATTTTGTATTGTTAGATTCTTTTTTTGATAATTGAGATTCCAAATATAACCCTCCTTTAATAATAAGTAAACTATATTAAGTTTCGAGTGCAGTGCATAAAAATTTAAAGTATAGTACTTTCAAATTAATTTAAACAAGTGCACTGACAAAGCCATAAAGAATATTATAGTCAAATTTGACTAAAAGGCAAACTTTTTCTTCCGTCAAAATATTCTGTTGTATAGACAGCAAAAGAGTGAGTAATAATTAATGTTGGTATAAAGTCAATGAAGGAAATTGTAAAAAAATATTTCAGTAAGAATACCGTCTGTTAACAGAGGAAAAATGGTTTTTTCTTTATATTGTCGAATAGGATAAAAGGAAGAGTAATAACTATATATTGTTTGTAACAAGCATTATTAATATTGGGTAGAGAGGCAGAATAAGGTCGTATGGATGATGCATCTGAAATGGGGTGAATATTATTATGAAAATATGGAAACGAATTTCGGATCAAGGAAGGCGTTCAATACCGCTACAACCGGTATTATGGATTGATGGGTCAAAAAAGGAAAACGAATGTCCTAATGTAGCAGTTACATTACAAATCCGTAGTATGTATAAAGAAAAATTTTTATATGAACTGACCTATGATGTAAACGACATACTTATTATTCGAATTGAAGTTGAAAATAAAGGAATGGAAATGATTTCACGAGTTGTAGTAAGTCATATGATTCGAGATTATTTTGCATACATCCCAAATTCATTAAAGGCTGATAAGGGGATGAGCGAGTTTCTGTTCCAACTTGTAAGATGGCGAATCGATAATTTATTACCGAATGAGAAAGTAGAACTAATTTGTAAAATAAAAGCAAATAAAGATAAAGCACTCAAAAACGCATTATTTCAGGCTACATATACATTTCAATATAAAGGAGTATCATATGGTCCGTTGCAAACAAATGAGGTTGTTGTGCGGCAATGATAAAAAGGAACCTGTATGAAAGGTTCCTTTTTTAGTGAAGGTTGTGCTTTTTGAGTACTTTTTTTTGCTCGATTCCTTTTTTTCCTACATAGTTATTTTTGAAGCCAAAGTATAGAATAAATAAAAATGAAGCAACATTAACAATAGCATCGATTTGATCGTTTGTAATAAAGTTTATTCCGAAAGAATTAAATAGTAATTTTAAGGATAATAGAAAGCCCGCTAGTAAACGTATAATATCTGATAGATTTTCTTTTTGTAGCATATAGGTCGCTCCTTTCTAAAAACGATATATAGTATATATATGAAATGAAGTAGAAAAGGTAGACAAGTTTAAGCGGAAATGTACACCTAGTATGTACATTTTTTATTTTGTAGAAAAACATAATTGTTATAGAAACATATATTGGTATAGAAAGGGGGAAAAGTATGAAACATAAAGGGAAAATTAGTGGATTACTACTTGGGAATACAGTGGCAGTTACAGAATGGATTGCGCTTCAGGATGTAATTACAAAACTGGATTCGCGATCATTTTATACCGTCTTTATTATTTATATATTGCAAATGATACTCAGCTATTATTTTGGATATTGGTATGATAAAAGAGCGAGTAGGGGCATGGATACGGAAGTAGGGGGAATGGCAAGTAATGATTTTGTAGTTGATTTCTTTGAGAAAGTAGCTGCTTTATCAGAACGGGATTCTCATAATATTACAGTGTACATTCTTTCTGTGAAAGAATGGAAAGGATTAAAAGAAACAGTGCAAGAAAAAAAATTGGAGGTGCTAGTACAAAAATTGGAGAGTACGATTGTAAAGACACTTCGTAAAGGGGATGTCGTTACGAAGTGGGATGAAAATAAGTATGTAATTGTGGCAATTGATAACGGACATGAAAAATCGACAATAACAAACCGATTAATGAAAAATATTGACAGTGAAATAGAAAATGGTTTGTTAAGTATGAATCTATTATTTGGAGCTGCTAGTTATCCAATAGAAGGAAAAACTTTTGAAGAATTGTTAAGAAAAGCACAAAATCAGTTGTATCAGCATAGGGATTTGTAAGAAAATGAGTGAAACTTCGATTTAAAGAAATATGACATGAAGAATTTTCGAATGTAACATTTTTTTGACTTTTATTACAAAAAGAACTTTTATTGTAATAAAAGTCTTTAAAAATATATGGAATAAGCATATAATTATGTTGGATGTGTCAATGCATTTTGCACAATGTGTTTCATTTTGAAAGTGTAGAGGAAAGCATGCTCTACACTTTTCCTTTTTAGGGAATGACAAGAATAATTGTAAGTTGTTGCAAGATGACATTTACACTGTGTAAAATGAACAAAGAGATTATTTGATAGAAAGCGGAAAGGGAATGATAGAATGATAGACGTGACAGAACAACGAACATCTTTTATTAGGTGAATTATTACCGTTGTTCTCCAAATTATTATGGCTGTGATGAATTCCGTTGTACTTTTATGTAATACATAGTATAAACAGGTTTTAAAAAGTGCCAAGTAAAAGGTAGATATGAAACTGTTATTTAGTTCAAAAATGCAATTTTGAGTAATACAATTTGTACAAGCATTATAAATAATATGAATGATTTTCGTAAAAAGGTGCGAGTGTGGAGTTAATAAAAGGATAAATAATTTCATAGCTTTTTACACGATGATCGTATATAAGTAGGAGGAAAAAGATGTTGAAGTATAGTAAATTAGCAATTGTAACTGCATTATCAATGACTTTACTAGCGGGTTGTTTCGGCCCGAAACCAGAAGAGGAATTATATGTTGCATTTGAAAATGCTGCAAAGCAAGAAAAAACAATGTTTGAAGATGCGAAGAAACTTGAAACTTTAGAAAAAGAGGGACAAGAATTATATAACCAGATTGTTCAAGAAGGAAAAGATAATAATCAAACTGTTAAGGAAAAATTGAACCAAGCAGTGAAAAATACAGATGAACGAGAAAAAGTGCTTAAAAAAGAAAAAGAAACTTTAAATAAGGCACAAGAAGAAGTGAAGTCAGCAGATAAATATGTGAAGAAAATTGAAGATAAGAAATTGAAAGATCAAGCGGATAAAGTGAAAAGCACATATGAGAAACGACACGATTCATTTAACAAGATGTATGATAGCTATAATAAATCGTTAAAACAAGAAAAAGAATTATATACAATGTTACAAGATAAAGGTACAAAATTAAAAGATATTAGTGAAAAAGTAAAAGTCGTGAATCAGTCTTATAAAGATATTGAATCAGAAAAAGACAAGTTTAATGAATTTACAAAAACTTATAATACAGAAAAAATAGGTTTTTATAAACAAGCAAATATTAAAATTAAAGAAGAGAAAAAATAAAACAG
>NZ_BOQB01000319.1 GCF_018332475.1 Bacillus sanguinis
GAAGTTAGGTGGGGGATCAACTGCCCATAAAAGTCCGATTGGTTCAACTAATAATCAGTGGGGGATGAAGACAACCCCCACTGATTAAAGTTTCACTTTATTTGACTAAAATTCTAAATGGTCCTAAGATACAATTTGATAACCCTTAAAATAAAAAGCAGGTGATTTGTATATGCAGTATAGTGTTGGGGTTGAATATGCCTTGCATTGCCTAGTTTATTTAATTAACACTCCTTCTAAGGAAAGTGTCGGAATAAAAGATTTGGCAGAGTTCCAAGGGCTTTCTGAAACATTTCTCTCAAAAGTTTTCGGTAAATTATCTAAAGCTGACATTGTAAGTTCTGTCCCAGGTGTAAAGGGAGGGTATAGGTTAGCTAAGTCTCCAGAAGATATTTCTTTTTGGGATGTAATAGAAGCTGTCGAAGGTCCAAAACCTATTTTTCAATGTAAAAATATTGTACAGAATGGTCTACTATATCGAGATGAGGCCGAGGCTTGCAATTCTTGTGAACCTAGCAATTCTTCTTGTACAATTAACTTAGTAATGCTTGAAGCGGAAGAACATATGCGTGAGTTTCTTCGTAAAAAGACTCTTGCATGGTTAGATAAAGAACTTGATATTGTTTTACCTGAAAAGATAAGGGTAGATACTCGTGAATACTTCAAACAAAAAAACTCTAACTAAATCGCCATGACGAATTAGTTAGAGTTTTTTGTTTTTTGACATTAATTCCATCATGTGAATACTTCATCACAAATTCCTTCTTTAAATATCACATTTAATTAACTCATAAAGTTTCAAATTGATTAACATTGAAATTCTAAACAATACAATTTTATTTTCGTAAAACGTAAATGAATTTATGTGTTCATATATTTTAAACATAGTGAAAATTGCCTTTGAAAAAGGAGCAGAGTATACGAAGGAAATCGTAGCTCGCATGGGCCGCGCTGGTACAGTTTGTGAAAGAAGCTTAGGCTATCCAAATGCAGGTGCACATGCACTTGGAGTTATCTTTACGGAGATTGCGGGTAGTTTGAAATAGGAATGAGAAAGTCCCTTTGCCTTAAGTTGGAGGGACTTTTATATAGTTGGTAGAAGACTACTTTCGCGCTCTCACTGTAAAATATGAGTTTGTTAATATTTTTGATAAAATCTTATTTCAAAAATACAACTAATATTTCTCAACATTAATATATTGAAAATAGTTAGAATATTTAAGATAATCGTTTGTGAAGAAATAAATTATAAAAAAAGGGGGAATTTATTTTGTTACGTCGCTTATCTATTTGTACTTTATTAACAGCTTTTATGTTTACTTTATTTACATTTAACGGCTCTGCTTTCGCGGCTACGAATACTACTGAAAATGAAACAGTAGTAGCAGCTTGTGCAAAGGGAGGTACGGTAGGTACATATGGTGCAAAGATGCGCAGTGGTTACACTGTGGGATCACCTGTCTTACATACATTTACTAGTGGTCAGAAAATTACTGGCACATGGGTAACAGGTGAGTATGTTCAAGGGCATTATAGTAATTCTAAACAGTGGTTAAAAGTTACTTATAAAGGGATGACAGGTTATGTATCCCACACAACATTATATAACGTTTGCTCATAAAACTATGTAATATAATAATAACTCTGGATTTATTGAACTAATCTCTTTTAGGGATTAGTTTTTTTGTCTCCTAGTTTTTAATGGAGCATTTTTTGAAAAAAAAACCAACGATTCATTAAATCGATGGTTTTATGTTTATATATTATTCATTTGTATCTATATCAAATTTTTTCATTGCTTTTTGCTTATTTGAGACTTAGTTTTTTTGTGATTGCAGCTTATCGATTTTCCAGTGTGCTCCTAGAGGATCTAAAGAGCTTTCAATATAAAACATATATTCATCTGCGGTACTTGGTACTTCAAAAGCTATTTTTAATTCTACCGTTTCATTTGGTTTAACTTGTATATTAGAAGGGTTTTGGTCAAGCACCTTTCCTTCATAAGTTTTTCCGTCTTTTTCATCTTTTAAGTTATATTTTAATTCTGATAGTCCAATCGTTTGACCTCGTACATTTTTTACAGAGACATTAACAACGACGGAATCGTTGCTATCATTTAAATATGCACTATGAACAGCGCTCAAGTAATAGCCTCCCTTAACACTCTCACCAACTAATAAAATACCTTGTTCCAAGCGGCTCATATCTTCTTTTTCTTCAAAATTTATTAATTCTTCATTTTCATTTTTTGCGGTTGGTTCTTCTATTGGACCATTTTCCACGGCACTATCTTTTTTATCTTGTGTGCAAGCAGCCGTAACACTGAATAAAACTAGAATGAAAGTAAGTAATATGAATGATTTTCTCATAAAATTGATCTGTCTCCTTAAGTTTCTCAATTTTGTGCAACTATACATATAAGATTAACATAATGTCTCATTATTGGCTCAAAATAGGAAATCTTTTAGGCGCCTTATTCTTTTTTCTTTTCATATACATTCGATTGGTTCTCACGATATTTGTTAATCTTTTAAATCATTGTCTTAGTAATACCAAGGGTTATTATAGATATATTAATCATATAATTTGTCCCTATCAAAATGAACGTTTCTTGCATCTAATATATTGTAAATATATTTTATTTTGAAAGGATGTGATTATATGGCTCATAAATCTACTGGAGTGTTTCGAGTTCCAGTTTCTGAAAATGGGATTATTCCAACTGCTCTCAACATTATGTTAAACAATGATTCACGCTGCCATACTAGTAATGTAACGGTAACTGTTAAGAGAAGTCCAAACACTTCTTTTCCAGCTCAAAATGAATTAGTTGAAATCTCTCGTACTTTTGTTTCTTTAGAACCAAACAGAACAACTAAGATTGTGTTGTTTACGCCAGAATTCCACATAGAAGATTTTCTTGATGTCATCATTAGTGGAAATAAAGATGATGTTAAGGATGTGCTTGTATATTCTTTTTTAGCAGATTCAGCAGGTCACAATCTGCCATCTACTGTTTTCAGAAATGCAGAATACACTTTTGCTTGCTGACAATGTGATGATGTATTCTTTATTATCATATCAAGGTAGCATCCTGCAGCTTGAATCAACTTAATTTTATTGTGTTGTTATTGTATAAGAAAAGAAGACATCGATTAAGATGTCTTCTTTTACTTGTACACTTGGTGTTAAGAAGGTATTATATTGCTTAAAAACCATGAAAAAATATAACAATCATC
>NZ_BOQB01000320.1 GCF_018332475.1 Bacillus sanguinis
GGTGAAATTACAAAACGTTTAGTAGCAATGGCTGAACAACAACTTGGTGGTAGAGCTAATCGCTAAGTGAATTCGTATAAAATATAGCGAATATGTAAATCAATTTCTTTTGTATATGTATTAAATAAAAACCCTTATAGTAAATGGATTCTCACTCAAAGATTATTGATAATCTTCTTTCATAATCTTTGGATATTTAATTTGTAAACTACTTTCCTAAACAATAAACACGCAGTGTTGGAAAGGTGTTTTCCATGCATAGTAGAAAAGCTTTTGCAGGAAAAAGCATACTTAAAAATTTGATTTCAATATTAAAATCAATATTTATTATCATATTTTCGAAAGGGAGGAATTTAAAGATGGGTATATTAAGTGGAAATCCTCAAAATGAACCGTTACATTACGGAGAAGTATTTGATATTTGGAGTTATCTTCTAGCTGCACAAGGTGCAATCGCAAGTCATCAAGTATTTATGAATCATACAGGTGATGAAGACTTGAAGAAGTTTTTAGAAAGCTTAATTGAAAATGATATGAATTCGGAAATAGAAGAGTTAAAAACTCTTTTAAAGGTTAATGGTGTAGCTTTACCGCCTGCTCCGCCAGAACGACCAGTTGCATCTATCGAAGACATTCCTCCTGGAGCGCGTATTAATGATGCAGAAATTGCAGCAGCTGTTTCTACAGGATTAGCAGCTGGACTTGTGACGTGTAGTCAAGTAATGGGAAAATGCCTTCGAGAAGATGTAGGCATGTTATTTGGACAATTTCATATGAAAAAAGCGCAGGCAGGTGTAACTTTGCTACGTTTAAGTAAGAAAAAAGGGTGGGTAGTTCCACCTCCGTTACATGTAAGAAATTCTGATCAAGCTTAATAAACAAAAATAAAAAAGTGGCATTGGCCACTTTTTTATTTTTTAGATGTATCCTCAAGCTTGGATTTATTTATTGTGGAAGAATCCATATATTCATCTGACATTTCCATAGCATATTTATTATGATGAATATGATTGCGATTTCTTAATTCATTGTCGTTACGCAGTACTAGCCTCTTCATATAAATGTGGAAGAAAATTTCTGTTCCACCAATAATTAAAGCGGCTATAAATGAAGAAAGTCCAATGTTACGAGTAACATCTAAATCAGTAAACAAGGATGTTAGTAACCAAATTCCAAAGAAGCTTAAGCCTAAATCTGCTATTGTAGCAATCATATTTCCGTATTTAGGTAAAATGAAGAGATCTCCGATTAAATAGGCAGCTCCTGTAAGGAAAAGAGAAATTAGTAATACTCTAGGAATTGAAATGCCTTTAAAGATACTAAGTATGATTAGTAATACAGCAGTTATCGCTGTGTATTTAATCAATAAAGCAACAAAATGTTTCATCATTTTCCTCCATTGTTCAAAAGTATATGGAATAAAATATTTCATTAAAAACGGGTTATGCTGTTAAATAGCTTAACCCGTTTTATGTTGTAATGGAGGCCTATTTATGATATCCCATGGCACGTAAGATGTATTTCGTTCTCCTATACATGATTATTTTTGGTTTAAAGAAGATCAACTATACCTTCGAATTCACGGTCGTAATTACCAATTAATTAGCTATATATTTTAGCATGTAATTTAACATATTAAAGAAAGAAGGAGGTGAATGAACATGTCAAACAATAACGGTGGAAGCAGCAATCAATTATTAGTACGTGGCGCTGAACAAGCTCTTGATCAAATGAAATATGAAA
>NZ_BOQB01000321.1 GCF_018332475.1 Bacillus sanguinis
TATCATACAACTTTACCGTTTTATTTGATATGTAATAAATATATAATAAAATTGCATTCGTACACTTTTTAACATTGATTAATAAACAAAAGATACACCACTTAAAAAGTGGTGTATCTTTCTCAACATATACTATTTTCGATTACTTCGTTTCGTCTTAAACAGTCTCACTAAGTTCGATACAACTGTTTTCGTTACTGCATAAACTGGTACCGCCAAAATCATTCCGATAATTCCCGCAAAGTTACCTACCCCTAAAATTAAAATAATAATTGTTAACGGATGGATATTTAATTTTGAACTCATAATACGCGGTGAAATGATGTTACTTTCAAATTGTTGTACAATTGTTACGATAATAATTACGTACAACGCTTGCATCGGAGATACGAACAAACCTACAATAACAGCTGGCGCTGCACCGATAAATGGACCTAAGTTAGGAATGATATTTGTAAATGCTGCTATAATTCCTAAAACGAAAGCGTACGGTAAATCGATAATTAAATAACCGATAAAAGTAAAAGCACCTACAAATATACAAACGAGTGCTTGCCCTTGAATATAAGCAGACAATGTTTCGTTCGTTTCCTTAATGATGCGAAGTCCTTCTTCACGGTAAGTCTCTGGTAATAGGCTTACTGCTTTACCTGGGAAGGCATGTCCATCTTTAAACATGTAAAACAATATGAACGGTACTGTAAATATAACTAACGCAACGTTCGTGATAATACCAAATAAAGCCGTTGCACTCGACGTAAGTGTGTTTGGTATATCCTTTAAGTATTCAATTGCATTTTTTTCAA
>NZ_BOQB01000322.1 GCF_018332475.1 Bacillus sanguinis
CGTTCCTCTTTTACTTTGTTAACTCGGACTCTTCAATCCATTCTGTTAGCTTTTCTCGCAGCGTATTAAATCCGTTCTCAGATGGATTCGGTATAAGAATCCGTCCTTGTTTTCTTTTCGCCGCTTTTAACGATAAACTCATTTTTCTGTGTTCTTCATCAATTGAAAGTACTTTTACTTCTACTGTATCGCCGACTTTTAAAAAGTCATGAATATCCTTTACATATCCATTTGTAATTTCAGATATATGCACAAGCCCTTGTGTTTCTGCATCTAACGCTACAAATGCACCGTAATCTTGAATCCCAGTCACTTTCCCTGTTACAACCACTCCTGTTGTATATTGTTCTGACATATGAAACACTCCCATACGTTTACCATTTTCTCTACAATTGTAGATAGCAAAGCAGATGATTTATTGTTAAATATCCGATTAGTTAGTACGTACCCGGAGTAAAGCTACTCAGGATACGCATACCTTATATTAGTAAATTATACCACTATGATAGAACTCATTCAAAATTAACGAAAAATTTCCTGTAGTACGTATAATTCTCCAATATTGGGATAGAATACTAACACATGGCTTTCTAGTATTCCCCCCCTTTTATGGACAAAACGTATTATGTTTTGTCCTTTTTTTATTTTCTATAAACCGTTCCATTCTCTTCATTGCTTCCATTAGTTGTTCAAGTGATGTTGCATACGAGCAACGAATAAACCCTTCACCACTTTCACCAAATACACTTCCAGGTACAACTGCCACTTTTTCTTCTAATAATAACTGTTCTGCAAATTCCGCCGAAGATAGCCCAGTTGAAGAAATAGAAGGAAATACATAAAATGCTCCGCCCGGTACATGACATGTTAATCCCATTTCATTGAAAGATGTCGTCATAAAATTACGACGTTTCTTATAACTATCTCTCATTCGAATTACTTCATCATTCCCCGCACGTAACGCTTCAAGTGCTGCGAACTGGGACATCGTCGGTGCACACATCATGGAATATTGGTGGATTTTAAGCATTAATTCTGAAAAATGAACAGGAGCTGCAATCATACCGAGGCGCCATCCTGTCATCGCAAACCCTTTTGAAAATCCTGAAATTAAAATCGTATGCTCGCGCATATTTTTAATACTCGCGAAACTTGTATATACTTCGTCGTATACAAGCTCTGCATAAATTTCATCAGATAATACGATTAAATTGTACTTCTCAACAATCACCGCTATTTCTTCAAGCTCGGATTTATTTAACATCGCACCTGTTGGGTTATTTGGTGAACAAAGTAAAACTGCCTTTGTTTTCGCTGTAATAGCTGCTTCAATTTGTTCTGGTTGTACTTTAAATTCATTTTCTAAAGTAGTCGCCACAGGAACTGGGACTCCTCCAGCTAATGTCACAAGCGGTGCATAAGAAACGAAACTCGGTTCAATAATGAGTACTTCATCATCAGGATTTATAATGGCACGCATCGCTACATCTAACGCCTGACTCGCTCCAACTGTAACAATGATTTCATCGTTTGGATCATAAGATACTGCAAATTGTTTTTTTAGATACTTTGCTATTTCTTGACGTAGCTCCAATAATCCTGCATTTGCTGTATATGACGTATATCCTTGTTCTAAAGAACGGATACATGCTTGCCTTACATTCCAAGGTGTAACGAAGTCAGGCTCTCCTACTCCAAGAGAAATAACACCTTTCATATTTGCCGCTAAATCGAAAAACTTTCGAATACCAGATGGTTGTAAAGATTCTGCTGCTCTAGATAGTTCAAATTGCTTCATGGTGTCACCACAATCCGCTTATCATCATCATTTTTTTCATAAATAATTCCCTCATGTTTATACTTCTTCAAAATAAAATGCGTTGTCGTAGAAACGACAGATTCAATTGTTGCTAATTTCTCAGAAACAAACATCGCTACTTCTCCCATTGTCTTTCCTTCTAATGTAATAGAAAGATCGTATGTCCCTGACATTAAATACACAGACTTTACTTCTGAATAACGATAAATTTGTTCAGCAACCGCATCGAACCCAACACCGTGCTTTGGCGTAACTTTCACATCGATCATTGCCGTTAAACCTGTATGTTCTTTCACCTTCGTCCAATCGATATGTGTTACATAATCCACGATAATCTTTTCCGCTTCTAATTTTTCAACCATTTTCTTTACTTCTTCTACTTCTATATTTAACAGCTTCGCTAATGTATCTACAGATAATCGACTACTTTTTTCAAGACAAGCTAATAATTCTAATTCCTTTTCTGTCACCATATAAATCATCCTTCCTTTTCGTTTGTGTCTAAATTATACAAATACCCTTTCCAGTTTGAAAAGAAGATTTTTTTAGTGAATTATGTCAAAATAAAGTGAAACTTTAATCCATGGAAAGGTTCACCCCATGGATTATCAGCTCGCAACAATCGGGCTTTTACGAGCAGTTGCTTTCCCGCCTAAACTCTTTGCTTGAACTACTTTTTAAGGGAGGAAGCTTACTGTCCGTTAAAGCGGGGAAAGTGAAACGTTAATCAGCGGAAAAATACGTGATAAAGCGAAAGGGGATGGAACCGTGAAACCAAAAGTTTATATTGCTGAACCAGTTCCAACATTTGTAGAAAAATATTTATCAGAACACTGTTATTATGAAAAATGGGAACAAAATGAGAAAGTACCTCGTGATGTTCTATTAGAGAAAATACAAGATAAAGATGGTTTATTAAATTTTGGATCTGCTATTAATGAAGAATTATTAGATGTAGCTCCTAACTTAAAAGTAGTAAGCAACATTTCTGTCGGTTACGATAATTTCGATTTACAAGCGATGGAAAAGCGAAATGTAATCGGAACGAATACACCATACGTACTAGATGATACAGTAGCTGACCTTGTTTTCGCTCTTATGTTATCTGCTGGTCGCCGCGTTTGCGAACTCGACTCCTACGTAAAGAACGGTGAATGGAATGCCGAAATTGGAAAAGAGCACTTCGGACTAGATGTACACCATAGTACAATCGGTATTATCGGTATGGGCCGAATTGGAGAAGCCGTTGCAAAACGAGCAAAATTCGGATTTGATATGGATGTTCTTTATTATAACCGTCGCCGTAAAGAAGAAGCTGAGCAAAAATTCGATGCTACATATTGTGATTTACAGACGCTACTCAAACAATCTGACTTTATTGTTCTTCTTACTCCATTAACAGATGAAACATATCATCTTATTGGAGAAAAGGAATTTTCATTAATGAAAGAAACAGCAATCTTCATTAATGCTTCTCGCGGGAAAACAGTAGATGAAGAAGCGTTAATCCATGCATTAACTAAAAAGAAAATCTTTGCAGCAGGCATCGATACGTTTACACAAGAGCCGATTCAAAAAGATAATCCGCTCTTATCATTACAAAATGTCGTGACTTTACCGCACATTGGATCTGCAACATTAAAAACTAGGCAGCAAATGGCTATGACAGCCGCTGAAAATTTAGTTGCAGGGTTACAAGGAAAAACACCGCCTCATATTGTTCGCGGGTAATGATGAATAAACGAAAGGCAAGATGACACCGTCATCTTGCCTTTTTTTGTTAACATATTTTTCTCTGCCTTGGAGATGATATGAACAAAAATCAATGGAGTGACAAAAAATGAATCATGAATATACTTGTCCTTATTTCACTTTTTCCACTCGCGGCACTACGATTCATTACGAATTGTATGAACATGACAACAAAACAAAGCGTCCTACTTTCGTACTCGTTCACGGCTTTTTATCTTCCTCATTCAGTTATCGCCGCCTCATTCCTTTATTATCGAAAGCAGGAACAGTACTGGCTCTTGATTTGCCACCGTTCGGAAAAAGCGATAAGTCTCATCTGTTTAAGTATTCTTATCACAATTTAGCAACGGTTATTATTGATTTAATTGAACATTTATCTCTCTCAAATATTGTATTAGTTGGACATTCTATGGGGGGCCAAATTTCTCTTTATGTAAACCGTATACGCCCTGAATTAATCTCAAAGACAATTTTACTATGCAGCTCTAGCTATTTAGCACGCGCAGCCTTACCTTTACTGTACTCTTCTTATTTACCGTTCTTTCATTTATACGTAAAGAACTGGATTATACGGCGCGGGATTGTTCATAACTTAATGAATGTCGTTCATGATCATTCATTAATTGACGACGAAATGAAGGAAGGTTACTCCGCTCCTTTTTATGACAACCGTATATTCCCCGCTTTAACTCGTATGATACGAGACCGTGAAGGTGACTTATCTTCAACTGAATTACAAAAAATTGAAACACCTACACTACTCATTTGGGGCGAAAAAGATCGCGTCGTCCCAGTACATGTAGGTCATCGGCTACACAAAGATTTACCAAATTCGAAATTTATTTCTTACGAAAATACAGGGCATTTACTACCTGAAGAAAAACCTGAACATGTTTATGAAGAAATCATCGCTTTTTCTGCGCAATAATTATAAAGTGAAACTTT
>NZ_BOQB01000323.1 GCF_018332475.1 Bacillus sanguinis
TATGAATGTGTTGCTCACGCAAAATCTCATTCTGTGAAAGTTTACGTTTTTGAATGGTGATGGTTAAAAAGAATGCTTTAAATTTCATTAGATAAAACCCCTTTATAATTGATTTAGAAAAGACGACTGTAATAAGAAGCTTGGCGCTCTTTCACTTCGTCCATAATGGATTGAATGTGTTGCTCACGCAAAATTTCGTTGTGAGAAAGCTTACGTTTTTGAATCGTGATAGTTAAAAAGAATGCTTTAAATTTCATGAAGGTATTTCTCCTTAAAAATATATTTTTAATACATGTGCGTATAGTATGAACTTTTAATGTCAGTCATTTTATCAGTCAGTTGTTTTAATTGTTGTTTACGAATGATTTCAGCTTCAGATAAAGTGTTTTTCTGAAGTACAGTAGTAAAAAAGAAAATATGAAAAGTCATAAATGAATTCCTCCTTTCGAAAAGGAATTACAGGTGATCACAATAAAGCGATTGGCGCTCCTTAACATCATTCATAGCTTTTTCAATTTGCTCATTATGAAGAAATTCATCTTTGGAAATTGTATTTCTTTGAATCGTAATACTTAAAAACAATACGCTAATAGTCATCGAATGTTGCTCCTTTCTTTAAAAAATAATGTAAGAGACTAAAAAATCGCACAAAAAAGCCACAGGAAGATATAGTTCTCCTATGGCCATGCGTGAAAAAGCCACAGGAAAGTATACGACCTCCTGTGGCGAATTTATGAATTAATAGAAATAAAATGTGATTTTCAATTCTCCATTAGGGTGGTCGAATTCATATTTAATTGTCCAGAAAACACAGGTGCAGTTAACGCTAAAGTTAAAGCATGTAATTGTAATTTCATCATTTCCTTCGACCTCCTTTTAGAATATTTTTCTTACGTTAGTAAGTATATACAATTAATGGATAATTGTAAACATAAAAATTGAAAATTTTTAATTTTGATTAAAATGCGTATGTTTTAAAGGGATTTGAAGAGAAGCATTGTAATTAACGAAATAGCGATAAAAATGGGGGATGCTAAATGAAATATATGCATTGTAATGTAATTGTTATGCTAACAATTTTTTTATTTATTACTGCTTGCTCAAACGGAGAAAGGATAAAAGAAATATCTGATATGGAACCAAGTGATTTTAAGAAATATGCTGGGACATACGTTGGTAATAATTCAGATGTAGTTGCAATTGTTAATCATTTACCGGGTGGTGAAACAATTCAAAATATAAGTTTAGAGAATGAAAGTATAAAGGTGAACTATAGTGCAAAGGGGAATGAAACCCTTACAGAAGAAATGGTTGAGACGTATTGGTTTGATGGTAAGGATACGATGAAGAAGAATTTTCTCTTTAATATCACTTATCTTGCCATTTTAGTACCAAATGCAAAAGGTTATGAGTTTCAAGTGGGAAATAAAAAGTTTACGATAAAAAGAGAAGAAATACTATCAATCTTGAATGAAAATTTTAATGATTTTCTAAAAGA
>NZ_BOQB01000324.1 GCF_018332475.1 Bacillus sanguinis
TGTTTTATAGGAAAGGTACACAAGGTGGGAAAGATGTTGCACGTTTTGTAGAAAGGGTATGCAAGATGGGAAAGATGTTGCATGTTTTGCAGGAAAGGTACGCAAGATGGGAAAGGTGTTGCATGTTTTGCAGGAAAAGTACACAAGTTGAGAAAGATGTCGCATGTTTAACTTATAATTAGTGTAAAACGAATTTTGTAAACTTATAAAAATTAAATGTATTGTTGCTATTACAAATACGAAAGGGAAGAAGATAGAGAATTTATTATTTTGTACTATTTATACTAATTTAATTCTATTACCTTATTGTATTAATGAAAATATAATATATAATTTTATGAATATAAAAAGGTGATAGGAGAAAGATATATGCTGGAAAAATTGAATAGATTTATGTTTGATTTACCTATAATTTGGTTTGTATTACTTATGGTATTGGGATCATTTTTACTTGTGATGCCATTAGATTTATTTTTACCGGCAATAAAACAACATCCAATAAAGGAAGAACCCGCTATTATACAGATTTTAGTAGGAGTATTTGCGGCACCTGTATATGAAACAGTAATTTTTCAGGTGTTTTTATTTTGGGTATTAAGTTGTATTTCTCTTATTAAAGATCGTGATTTTCTTATCATTTTAATAGCATCGATTATATTCGGATTAATTCATTCAGATGGTATTACTTATATAGTCGCTACAGCAATAATTGGAGTATTATATAACTATGCTTATTGGGTATATCAAAAAAAGAATGAAAAAGTAGAAGTTACATTATCTGCTTTTTGGATTGTTGTTTTGATTCACTCACTACATAACTCTATTGCTGTTATAGCATCACAGTTATAAATGTTTTAAAGAATACTTTATACTATTAGTAATGGATTTTAAGTTAATAATTAATGGGAATTGAGTTGTTTATAAAAAAAGAGGCATAGAATGTTTTTCTATGCTTCTTTTTTATGTGAACTTATATTTATTTGTTTACTTTTATTCCACCTTAAATAATGAATTTATTTCAAATCTACTGAACCCTCAAAGCAAACCTTTATAAAAAGGTTTGTTAAATATTATTCCCACTACTCATAATCAATTGCATTTTAATTTTCTTTAATAAGTGTTCATAAAAGTTTCCTGCTTCTGGATAGATACCTTTCTCATGGGCACTTCAGTTTACAAAAAGATATTAATTGTTCATCATATTTTCGTTAGCTAAACAATAGGAATATTCATTGGAATGCTCAATAATAATATATCCTATCGAAACTCTAATTAGAATGGTATGAATGATAAGTAGCAATTGATATAATTGTATTAGAAGCAATTAGGAGGATTATTAGTGGAAAAGTTAAAAGTACTATTTCAAAACACCTTATATATAGCATACCCTCTACTAACTGGAGTTGAGGGAAGTGAAAGAGTGTTAAATAAATGGCAACAATTCTATCAAGATGTAGAAAGAGATCTACAGAGGATATACAACTCAACTTATTCGTCACAGACTTTCGAAAGACTAGTGAAATGGGTTTCTAAAAAGGAAGCTTTAGGATTATCGGCGATAGACATTCTTCCAAAATTAGATAATTATAAGGGAGAAATTTTTGAATGTCTAAAAGATGATTTATATATGGAATTTGGGATTAAATTGCCTGTTGTCGCAAAAGAATTACCTTTAGATACAGAGGCTAAGAGTGATTACATAGAGCGAAGTAATGCAGGGTTTATGTACCATTTATCAGACACTATTGCTAAGAATAAGTTTACAGATGACCAAGATAAGAATGTACGTATTGCTCAATTGCAGGATAAACAAAATAGTCTAGTCGTAGTATCGTCACATGACGATGGTGATATGAAGTTACAAAGGGAAGAGTTAAAAAGATGGAATACCTTGATTGACTCTACTTTTTTAACACGAGTAATGGATGATTTGACGGCAGATTGCCTTGATATTGTAACAGAACTGTGGGTAAAGAGTGCGGAAAATGATAAGACTATTGTGCCTGTACATTATGAACAAATATTAGATATGTGTAATATGAAACAAATCAAAAATGGTAAGGCTTATTATCGAAAAGAAGACAGATTAAAGATTATGGAGCGTTTAGCTGCTCTTGCTAGTATTTTTATTTATGTAAATGAAGATAATGAGATCGTGATATTAAATGAAGAGGATCCAAATGAAACCTTGGCTTATAAAAAGCAAAGAATTAGAAGGTTATTTGTAATGGATGAAATTATCATTGCAAAAGATATTGATACGGATAAAACATTGGGAATAGAGAGTATGAACGTTACACCAGGTAGTTTTTTATCGAAATATCTATATGGTTCTGAAAAACTAACAGGTTTATTATCTAAGAAAGCATTGGAGTATAACAGCAAGCAACAAAGATATCACAAACGATTAACCAGATATCTAAGTTGGCGTTGGCGTATTCAACAATCATATCAACATCTAACACATTCATATAGTATTGGTGGTCCTAAAGGGTTATTACAAGTAATGGAAATCAGTATGAATAGAAAACCAAGCCTTACAAGACAAGTTTTTGAAAAGACGTTAGATGATCTTATGAGGGACCAAGTTATTAAGGAATGGAAGTACTCTCCTGAAATTGATGAAGAGAAATGCAAGGGGAAAAACTGGTTTGAGAATTACTGGCTAAAATTAAAAGTAATTATTTCTCCGACAAATGAACTTGTTAAATTACAACAAGAGTTGATTACTAAGAAAAGTAAGCAGCAGTCACCATTAATTATCGAGATTGAAGAAAAGCCACCTGTAATTGAAGAGAAGCCAATAAGTATACCAAATCAAGAAATACCTAATAGTATTGAGTTCTATATTGAAAAAATGAACACGTATAAAGAGAAGAATAATAAAAGTATTCGTGAGCTAGCGAAAGAAATTGATATTTCGTATTCAACGCTTTCAAGGATGCTATCAGGTAAAAGAAAACGATTAAATGATGACACGAAAAATAAACTGGATAAGTGGATAGAGAGACAAGAGGTAATGAACTTATTATAAAAAGCCTATAAATGGGAAGGGATAAAAGGTGCAAAGAAAATGCTAGAAAGTATAAAGGATATAGGAGTTAGCAATTGGATTGGTTTAGTCTCAATTGTGGTAGCGATTTTTATTGGTGTTAAATCAATAAAGTTTGCTAAAGGTGCACTAGAACATAGTCAAAGGTCACTTATTGTTAATGAGAGCTATAAACCGATAATTAATGATATCAATAATTATCGTAATCTAAAACCATTTTCTTCTCAACCTTTGGATTTTAGTGGGATAAAGGCAGTTAAAAATGGATATATATTTGATGCACTTGAGGAAGATTGGAAACAGAAAATAAATAAAATATTAGAAAAAGAAAATAATATAAATAAAATAAAAAAAAGTTTAGATGGAATAGCATCTAATGCTATATGTGAAGT
This sequence comes from Bacillus sanguinis, assembly GCF_018332475.1. Lineage (GTDB taxonomy): Bacteria > Bacillota > Bacilli > Bacillales > Bacillaceae_G > Bacillus_A > Bacillus_A sanguinis. The sequence goes on from NZ_BOQB01000324.1 coordinate 3,445, forward strand.
CATTAATAAATATATAGAAAAAACTGATTACGAGGAAGAAGTAGGAAATATAGAATTTAAGATGAATGGTTCAAAACTTTACGATGTATTAATGAGCAATAATTTGTATTATCTACTAGTACGTTCTCATGTAAAACCTGAAATTTATTGTGAGATTTTGGTTGAACATATTGAATATGATCCAGAGGCTGGTGAAATACCTGTTAAACGCTCAGAGTGTTTACTGCCTATTGAAAAAGCTTTTGAAAAATATATGAATATAGGGTTAGATCCTAATAATGAACTCCCACAATTTGATATCGACAATATAGAAAAACAAATAATGCGAGTTATTAACAATAACCCTAAACATATAGTGATGGAGAATGAGCGTACAGAACTTATTAAAATCTTTAATATATTACAAGATGAAATAAATGAGCGAATTAGAGAGTTGATTATTCCAGGTCATAAAAAGAAAAGAAAGACTTCTATATAACAATTATTGAAAAGATATTAATAATTTAAGACAGAATATATAGCCCTTAGTATAAAAAGGAATCTGGTATCTATTAAGATATCAGATTCTTTTTTATGAAGGTATATACGAGTGGATATAAATTCCAATATAAAATATAATTCAAAATATGATGATATATCATCTGCAATAACGCAAGGTTTACCTCTAGAAGGGGAAATTTAAAGTAGGGAGTAATTAAAATGAATGAAAAAACAAAAGAGACTATTTATGCAATGGCTAAGGGGGCTGCAGGTACTGTACCGGTAGCAGGACCGATGCTTTCAGAACTATTTGGAGTTGCATTTGCAGATCCTGCAAGTAAGAGAAGAACTGAAATTTTGGAAGAAATGGATCGTAGGTTACATGCTCTTGAGCAAAAAGGTTTTAATATAAGTGAACTAGCTGATAATCAAGAGTTCTTAACAGTTGCTATGCAAGCATATTCAATAGCTTTAAAAACACATCAAAAGGATAAAAGAGTAGCATTAATGAATTCAATTTCCAATACGCCTAAATTGGGGATAGAAGAAAATGAAAAGTTAATGTTTTTAAATTATATAGACCAATTTAATGAATGGCATTTGAAAATATTATCATTCCTAAATTCTCCAGAATCTTATTTTACAGCTGAAACAAGACCTAGCCTTTTCTCGGGAGGAAAATCTACAATTTTAGTTTCAGCATTCCCCGAATTAGGAGACAGACGTGACTTTTATGACCAAATCGTCAGAGATTTGAAAAATAGAGATTTAATTGCCTATGACACACTTCATAATACAATGAGTGAAACAGGATTGTGGCAATCAGGTACTACAGAGGTTGGAAAAAGATTTTTAGAGTTCATTTCAGAATAATCTAAGCAAAAGTCTATAACTTAGAAGAATCTGTTTTAATTT
>NZ_BOQB01000325.1 GCF_018332475.1 Bacillus sanguinis
GCTGGCGCATTAACGGGTGCGGTAAGTGGAGGCTACTATCCAGCGCCGTATCCAGTAACTTATCCAGCACCATATCCAGTGCCATATCCAACACCATATCCGGGGTATCAACAAACGCCATATTCGTATTAAACAAAAAAAGAGGCTATCCTCTTTTTTTGTTTCAGTATTTATTTATAAAATACTTCCAAAATTAAGGTGGAAATATGTTAATATTTTGTTATTGTAATTCAAAAACATATATACTAATTTTAATTTTTATATTATTATTCGTGAATAGTTGTATAGTGGGCTCAAATTTCTATTTCGCTAGTAAAGTAAAGAGGTTAGATGTGAGCGGGACTAGTAGGAAATAGGCGTTGTATAGAGCTAGCTATAAAGGAATGTAAGAGAATGAATAAAGTAAGCTAATTATAGTGATAAGAAACTACTATTTATAATTGAAACGGTATTATATTGCTTTTTATTACAAATAATATTATGTTATTTTAATCGGCATATTTCAAAACGTGATTTATGTATAGGACGATTATTAGGAAATGAAATATCTCTATTTCTATGAAAAGAAACAAGTTGTGTTTTAGTCAGATAGGAAGCAAGGAGAGATGCGCATGCTAGAACAAAGAGGTCATGCATTATATGACTCTTCATTGCGAGATTTAAAGTTAGCATTAGATGAGTCTTCAATTGTTGCGATTACAGACCGAAATGGTCGTATTACATATGTAAATGATAAGTTTTGTGAAATCTCCAAATATACACGAGAAGAGTTAATAGGGAAAGATCATCGTATTTTAAATTCAGGATATCACCCGAAAACATTTTTTCAAATTCTATGGAAGCGTATTTTGAGTGGAAAAGTATGGAGAGGTGAGATTCGAAATCGAGCAAAAGATGGGACATATTATTGGGTTAAAACAACAATTGTTCCATTTTTAAATGAAAAAGGAGAGCCATATCAATTTATTGCGATCCGAAATGATATTAGTAGTAGGAAAGAAGCGGAACAGAGGCTGCGGTTAAGTGAAAGTCGTTATAGGGAACTTGCGTATCATGATGCTTTAACGAGTTTACCGAACCGATTGCAATTAATAACGACTGTAAACGAGATGATTGCAGGCAAAAAAGAATTTGGTATGATTTACTTTGATTTAGATCGTTTTAAATTAGTAAACGATACGCTAGGTCATATGATAGGGGATTTACTTTTAAGCGAAGTTGCTTCACGGTTACATTATGTGCTAGGAGAGAAAGACGTCCTGGCTAGGCTGGGTGGCGACGAATTTGTGTTGTTAACAAAAAGTCATACACAAGATGCGATGAGGCAGCTTGCGACATCTGTGTTGTCATGTTTTCAGGCACCATTTATGCTTGAAGGTCATGAAGTATACATTTCAGCTAGTCTAGGACTGTGCGCATATCCGCAAGACGGACAAGATGTAGAAACTCTATTGAAGAATTCGGATTTAGCTATGTACAGTGCGAAAGAGCAGGGCAGAAATGCTGCTTGTTTCTTTACAGATGAATTACGTGCGAAAATAAATCGTAGTATGAAAATTGAATTCGCTTTGCAAAAGGCAATTCGTGATGAAGAGCTAGAGGTGGCTTTGCAGCCTATTATAGATTTGAAAACGAAGAAATATACTGGTATAGAGGCTTTAGCACGTTGTTCGACAGAAGAAGGGCCGATTTCGCCAGGCGAATTTATTCCAGTAGCTGAAGAATCTGGACTTATTATAAAATTAGGAGACTGGGTATTAGAAAAGTCATGTCGCTTGTTTAAAACATTGCCAGATTACGAAGAAGGATTAAAGTTATCTGTTAATTTATCTATACAACAATTAATGCAAAAACGTTTTATTTTATCTGTACGTAGCATTTTGAGGAGAACCGGCTTTCCGCCAAATCGTTTAATTTTAGAAATAACGGAAAGCATTGCTGTTCGCCATTTTGATTATATTATTGCTACATTACAAGAATTAAGAAATATGGGTATTTTAATTGCTTTAGATGACTTTGGAACGGGCTATTCTTCTTTATATTATTTAAAACAACTACCACTGGATATAGTAAAAATTGATCGTAATTTTATTCGTGAATTTCATTATGATCATGCACAGCCAGAACGAACGATTGTAAAATCTGTTATTGAAATTGCTCATAGCTTAAATTTAGCAGTAGTTGCTGAAGGGGTAGAAACAGTAGAGCAAGAAAGTTTATTACAATCTATGGGCTGTGATTACGTACAAGGATTTTATTATGCGAAACCTTTATCTGTAGGAGAGTTAAAAGAAAAATTAATTACAGATTTTGAATAAAAAAGAGAAGCCGGTAGCTTCTCTTTTTTAATTCGTTTTTTGTGAGTTTTTCATTAGCACTGGATAAAGAATAAGACCTAATACGAACAATCCGATTCCTAAGAAGAATGTTTTTAAATCAGCAGTTCCGGTTTTGATAACCCAAATAGAGTATACAAATGCTAATGTAGTAATGATCCCATCCTTTATTCGAGAGCCAGGCATTATATCGTATGTTTCTCCTGTAATAACTAATTTGAATTGGTACAGCGTAGAAACAAGGTATGGAATTAAATAAGCTAATGTTGCTACAACAATAGCGAAATTATAAGCTTCTGATACGGTACCAGAAATCGTTGAGAATAAGAAAATTTGCGTCATCACATTTGTAATAAATAATGATTTTGAAGGACTACCTTTTTTATTGGTTTTCGCGAAAAACTTAGGGAAAAGTCCATTCTTTGCTGCCTGGTAAGGTACTTCTGAACTAACAACGATCCAGCCAACTGTAGATCCAAATAAAGATACAAGTGCAAGTAAAGCCATGATATAGGCACCTTTATTGCCGATTGCTAAATTTAATGCATCTACTAATGGTTTTTGAGACTCTTTCAAAGCATCTTGCGGGAGAGCTCCCATTGTAAGTAGAGTGATTGACATGTAAATAAGAAGAGCGATAATTAATCCGAAAATGGTAGCCTTTTTTACATCGCGCTGAGATTTTGCACGGTTAGAAAGCATAACTGCTGATTCAATACCGATAAACGCCCAAAGTGTTGCAATAGCAGCTGAGTTGATTTGTCCACCTAACGAAATTGATTGTCCTGCTTCATTCATAAATGATTGACCGTCTCCGAAATTAGAAGCATTGAAAATGAATAATGTGATTACAATAAACATTGTAAATCCGATAATTTTTGCTATGGTAGCAAGAAGATTCATATTGCCAGCTCGGTCAATATTTTGAGAAAGAATATATTGAATTCCCCATAGCATAAGGCTACATACGAGGAAAGTTAATCCCTTTCCGAGTTCTAGTGAAAATCCGTTCGTTGAAAAGAGAATTTGCTTACTCTGTAAAACTGGAAAGAATGTTGATAAATATCCAGCAAAGGAAATAATAACAGATGCTGTTGCAGCCCAATTCGCAGCCCAATATCCCCATGCCATACTATATCCTGCAACTTTACCAGCTTTTTTTGAAGGGAACATCGCTTGAGCATAGCTTTGTGGCCCTGCTTTTAATTCTGGCTTTCGGATTGCTAAATTTCCAAATACGAGTGCAATCATAAATACGCCAAGTCCTGTAATACTCCATGCAAGTGTAGAACCCATTGGCCCTGATACTTGTGCTAAATTTGCTGGGAGCATAAATACGCCACCGCCAACCATATTCCCGATAACAAAAGCTGTTAAAACCCATAATCCCCATTTTTTCGTTTCCATTTTTGTTAACTCCTTTGTAGTAAGATTTGCTTAAACATCATTTTTTACTAGCTTTTTGGCAATAAAAAAAGAGCCATGTAGATAAAAAATACCTACATGGCTCTTTGCCTAACGTAGGTACAACGGGAATAACCCTTGTACCTACGCGTAATTTTTCCGCTAGGTTTCAAGGGTTACGTATGATGATGATGTTTTTGTGCAAATGTAACTACAATTGTTGTATAAGTAAGCATAGTTCTTTGCTCCCTTTCTCCTCTGATTTTGAAGTTAGTATACTACATGTTTTTTTGAATGAAAAGAAAAATATAAAAATTTTTATAAAAATACGTTTTATAGATTAAATATTTACCTGAATTTTTCCTATACTGGAAAATAAGTGAGAGATTGGCAGAAGAGTGTAGCATGGTATAATACATATAGAATTAGAAGGTGACAAGGGGCTATTGTAGATGATGAGTAAGTATGAACAAATTTATACAGCAATTAGCAAGTCTATTGATAATAAACAATTAAAAGAGGGATGCAAAATCCCATCAGAAACTGAATTAATGAAGCAGTATGAAGCGAGCCGAGGTACGGTAAGAAAAGCTGTAGATTTATTACAAGAGCGTGGATATGTTCAAAAAATACATGGAAAAGGTGTCTTTGTTTTAAAGCGAAAAAACATTGAATTCAATTTTGGTGGCATTGTAAGCTTCCAAGAAGAAAATGAACGTTTAGGACGCCATTGTATTACAGAAGTCGTGGAAATGGAGAAAGTAAACGCGACAAAAGAGGTTGCAAAGTTATTAAATGTGAAAGAGAAAACAGAAATAGATCATATTAAACGCGTACGAAATATTGATGGAGAAAAAGTAATTTTGGATATTAATCATTTTGTATCGGAATATATTCCTGGATTAACGAGTGAAATTGCAGCGGAGTCCATTTATAAATACATTGAGAAAGAACTAGGTCTTCATATTAGTTACTCACAGAGGGTAATTGAAGTGCAGCCATGTACAGAGGATGATAGAAAGTATTTAGATTTAAATGGAACAGACTATGTTGTCGTTGTGAAAAACTTTACGCATTTTTATGATGGAAGTCAGTTCGAATATACAGAATCACGCCATCGCTTAGATATTTTTCATTTTTCGGATGTGGCGCGGAGAAAATAAGGAGGTGGAACGAAATAACGTTTCATCTCTTTTTTTTTATAAAAAATCACTAACTCGTATATACGAGTATTGACTAACTTATATATACGAGTTAATATGTAATTGTAAACGGTATCAAAAAAAGAAAAGAGGGACGGGAATATGGGGAAAGACTATCGTCAAACAGCAGAGGAAGTGTTGCAGTATATTGGTGGGAAAGACAATATTGAACAAGCTGCACACTGTGTAACGAGACTCCGTATCGCTTTAAAAGATGAAAGCAAAATAGATAACGATAAATTGCAGTCTGTTTCATTAGTGAAAGGAGCGTTTCATAACGCTGGGGTATTTCAAATTGTAATCGGGCCAGGAGATGTTGATCGTGTATATGCAGAATTGATAACGCTTGCAGGTATGAAGGAAGCGACAGTAGCTGACGTTAAAGATTCTGGAAATCAAAAGTTAAATCCAGCTCAAAAGTTTGTAAAAGTATTTTCAGATGTATTTATGCCGATATTACCAGCGATCGTAACAGCTGGTTTACTAATGGGAATTAACAATTTATTAGGGGCAAAGGACTTATTTTTTGAAGGTAAAAATTTATTAGACGTCTATCCAAACTTAAGTGGGCTTTGGGATTTAATTAATATGATGGCGAATACAGCATTCGTATTCTTACCAGCACTTGTCGGTTGGTCAGCAACGAAGCGTTTTGGTGGTAGTCCGATACTCGGGATTGTTATGGGATTAATGCTTGTGCATCCAGCCTTATTAAATGCATGGGACTATGGGAAAGCAGCAACTGGTTTAGATGGACAAAAGATTGAGTACTTCGATATTTTAGGATTATTTCAAATTGAAAAGGTAGGGTATCAAGGTCAAATCTTGCCGGTTTTAGTAGCAGCATTTGTGTTAAGTAAAGTGGAAATTTTCTTGAAGAAACATGTACCAAATGCAATTCAATTATTAGTTGTACCCATTACAACGATTGTCGTAACAGGTGTGTTAGCATTAGGGATTATTGGTCCAGTTACACGTCATATTGGAGATTTATTAACAGCTGGATTAGTAGGTGTATATGAAACAGTACCAGTAGTTGGAGCAGTATTATTTGGAGCATTATATGCACCGCTAGTAATTACAGGTATGCATCATATGTTTATTGCTATCGATTTACAATTAATTGCACAGCACGGTGGTACATTCATTTGGCCGATGATTGCACTCTCTAACATTGCGCAAGGTAGTGCGGCACTTGCGATGTTCTGGATTTCTAAAAATCAAAATGATAAAAGCATGGCATCGACATCAGCAATTTCAGCATATTTCGGTATTACAGAGCCAGCTATGTTTGGTGTAAACTTACGAAATAAATTCCCGTTTTATGCAGCGATTATAGGATCGGCTATTGCAGCTATATTTATTACGTTAAATGGTGTATTAGCACCTGCTATCGGAATTGGCGGATTACCAGCATTTATTTCTATCATTCCGAAATCGATTCCAATGTTTATTGTCGGAATGATTATCGCAGTTGTAATCCCATTTACGTTAACGTGGTTATTTGCAAAACGAGTAAAACAGAAGTAGGAGGAAGTTAAACATGAAGGATTGGCATAAAAGTGTAGTGTATCAAATTTATCCGAAGAGCTTTAATAGCTATTACAATAAAGAAACCGGTGATATAAAAGGGGTTACAGAGAAACTAGATTATTTAAAAGAACTCGGAGTAGATTATATTTGGTTAACACCGATATACCAGTCACCACAAAATGATAATGGATATGATGTAAGTGATTACTATAGTATTGATCCATCTTACGGAACGATGGAAGAGTTTGAAGAGCTTTTGGAAGAAGCAAAGGCACGTAATATTGAAATTATGCTCGATATCGTTGTAAATCATAGTTCGACGGAGCATAAGTGGTTTAAAGAAGCGAAGGAAGATAAAAATAGTCCATATCGTAATTACTATATTTGGCGTGATGAAAAAAATAATTGGCAATCTAAGTTTGGCGGGTCTGCTTGGAAATATGATGAGAAGACAGAGCAATATTTTTTACATCTATTTGATGAGACACAAGCTGATTTAAATTGGGAAAATGAAAAACTTCGTGAAGAAGTATATGATATGATGCGTTTTTGGCTGGATAAAGGAGTAACTGGATTCCGATTAGATGTAATTAACTTAATTTCAAAAGACCAAAGTTTCTTGAATGATGACGGAAGTACGGCGACAAGCGATGGGCGTAAATATTATACAGATGGCCCGCGCGTTCATGAATATTTACAAGAGATGAACCGAAATGTTTTTGAAGGGAAAGATGTAATTACAGTTGGAGAGATGTCATCTACGACAATTGATAATTGTATTAAATATTCAAACCCTGAGCGTAATGAATTAAGTATGACGTTTAGTTTTCATCATTTAAAAGTAGATTATCCAAATGGAGATAAGTGGACGCAAGCTGATTTTGATTTCATTACATTAAAAGAGATTATGTCTAATTGGCAAATTGAAATGCAAAAGGGCGGAGGATGGAACGCATTATTCTGGTGTAATCATGACCAGCCTCGTATTGTGTCACGCTTCGGTGATGATAGAACGTACCGAAATGAATCTGCGAAAATGTTAGCGACAGCTATGCATATGTTGCAGGGCACACCATACATTTATCAAGGCGAAGAAATCGGTATGACGAATCCTAAATTCGAATCCATCGAGCAATATCGCGATGTGGAATCGTTAAATATATACGATATCAAGCGAGAAGAAGGATTATCAAAAGAAGAGATTATCGGGATTTTAAAACAAAAATCTCGTGACAACTCCCGTACTCCGATGCAGTGGAATGAAGAGGTGAACAGTGGTTTTACAACAAGTACACCTTGGATTTCAGTAGCTGAAAACTTTACAGAAATAAATGTAGAGAAGGCACTAGAAGATAAAGAGTCTGTATTTTATCATTACAAAAAACTAATTGAACTAAGAAAAACATATGATGTTATTACAGAAGGAGAATATGCTATTTTAGATGAAAATCACGCTAAGGTTTGGGCATATACTCGTACTACAGAAAGTGAAGTACTACTCGTTATAAATAATTTCTATGGAGAAGAAATAACGTACTCTGTACCAGCGCACGTTCAATTAGATGGAATGAAACAAGAAGTACTACTGTCGAATTATAAAGATGCCAGCAAGGATATCACAAAACTTAACTTAAGACCATATGAATCAATTGTGTATCGATATACGAAATAAAAAGGTTGTATGC
>NZ_BOQB01000326.1 GCF_018332475.1 Bacillus sanguinis
AACTTGATAAGCACTACTGTGAAATCATTCAAAATTTACACCTCCAATTTATACATAGTTTTTCAATAAATTCTGGAGTTCATACATTGCAACGGGTATATTTACATAAAACTTTTTCATGTTCGAAATTTAGTCTAAATATTATAAAAATAACAAAAAAATGTTATAGTACATTTTTAGGTAAGGGGGAATCCGGGGTGTGGATTACTTCAGAAGTAGAAATTCCAGATGAGTTAATTGATCATCTTGAACAAGGAAAGTTAGTATTATTTGTTGGAGCGGGAGTTTCTATGAAAGGGAAATCAAACTTACCGAATTTTGATGATCTAGTTGATGAAATTGCAAAAAAGTTATATGTCGAAAAACGTGAAATAACAGAACCTCATGATTATTATCTTGGTAAAATTGCAAAAACAAAAGATGTACATCAAGTTGCAAGAGATTTAGTTCATACTGAAAAGTCAAAGCCGAACCCGCTTCATTATGCGATTCCGAGGTTATTTCCTTTGGATACAGAAGTCCGCATTGTAACGACAAATTTTGATCGACATTTTACAACTGCGATGAAAGAAATGAATAGAGAATTAAATGTATATTACGCACCTGCGTTACCTACAGGAAGAGCGTTTAAAGGGCTTGCTTACATACATGGCAATATAGAACAAGAGAAAGAAGCGTTAATTTTAACAGATGGTGATTTTGGAAGGGCTTACTTGACGGAAGGATGGGCAAGAAGGTTTTTAGTTGATTTATTCTCGAATTATACCGTTTTATTCGTTGGATATAGCCATAATGACCCAGTCATGAAATATTTAGCGACTGGTTTACCCCCAAGTACAAGGCGTTATGCCTTTGTTGCGCAAGGGGAAAATACGTACCATTGGGAGCATTTAGGGATACGGCCGATTGTATACCCGAATAAAGGTAATAATCATCAATCTCTCGTGAAAGCAGTGAAGCGATGGGCGGAATTAATGGGGGATAATTATATTACAAAACGAATGCGTATTCGTGACATAGTAACCGTTCCGCCGTCAGTAGAGCAGGAACAATTATCATACATAAAACAATCAATAAAAAAAATCGAAACAGTCCGTTACTTTGTTGAATTTGCTCATGATTATGAATGGGTGGAATGGCTTGAAGCAGAAGGGAAATTGCAAAATTTATTTTTAGTTACATTAACCTATAATGAGGTAGATGAACTACTTGCAGAATGGTTAGTGGAACAATTTCTATTTAGTCATCAAAAAGAATTATTTCAATTAATTTTTAATAATCATTCTAAACTATCTCCGTTACTATGGAGAACAATTTGTAGTTACTTAAACGGGGCGAAAATTGAGATGGACCCGTTGTTGTTTGCAAGATGGGTACTTCTTTTACTAGAAACAGCTGAAAAAGATAGTAAATCAATTGAAAAAATTTCTTACTTATTACAAAAATGTTCTTTCCCTGAGCATAAAGAGATTGCTTTATTGTTATTAACGTTTATTTTGGACGGAAAACTTAAATTAAAGCGGGAGAGGAAATGGGGAAATGATACGCAAGAATCAATAGAAATTGAGGAATCCAGTCGCTTACCAGTATCGATATTTTCGTATGTGGAGCAAATTTGGAATGATAAGATGAAACCGCATATTTCCTATTACGCCGTACCAATTATGATGATGGGCATAGA
>NZ_BOQB01000327.1 GCF_018332475.1 Bacillus sanguinis
TATATTTCTGTTAAATTTAAAAAATCAGATAATAAAGCAAAAAGGTTAATAAACAAATATAACTTACGAACTATTTTTACGCTTATTCATCACTTTTATAATATGATAATTACATAATATATCCACTTTTTATTCTTTTTAATTTTCCATCTCTCCTCTCTTCACACTTCTTTCCATAGTGAAAAACATTGTATGCCGAACATAAATATAATAAAAAATCCAATTTCTTAATTTTAACATTAAAAAATTGGATCTTCTTTCATTACCTTGTATCAATCATACTGCGTTAATATAAACAGTATAAAGAATATACGTTTTATATAAGTTATGTTAATAATACATAAGCTAATAAAACTTTACTGATTACGCTCAAGACATTCATAAACCGCCATCATATCTCGTTTATCCAATTCGCGAATACGATTAAAAATTGGTATTTGCGTAACAGCTTCTGTTAATAAGCTTTCATCCACAACATCACTAACTTTTCCAGTTAACCATGTTTGCACATCCACGCCCTCAACAACTTCTTTTAGCCCTTCATCATTAATACCTGTTGCATTACAAGTTATACATGGAATTGTTAGTTTAAAGACACCATCGTGTAAATTATCTTCCGTTATAACTTTCTTTCCGTTACAGAATGGACATGGGTTACTTTTTTTAATTTTATTAATTTGGGTAACTAATTTTTTGTACCCAAACGCTTCGTATACATACGTAAGTTTTTTATATTTACCATTTGTGAAATACTTATCTATAATGTTTTCTCTCGTTTCATAAACATTAGGGAAATCACAAACAGTTACTTGATTATTAATACTCATGGATTCAATATTCCCTTTTATTTCATCCCAGAATGGTAAGACATTTTGTAACACCATTTCATAGTTTGAGAAACTTGCCTGCTCTAATTCAAACATTTTCAGTGCAACTTGTGTTTTTCTCGGCAATAAAGAAACATCTTCTGTCAATTTCCTATCGCCACCAACAATAGATTTCAATTTATGAAGTTCAGGTAAATCACCAACTGTTTTCAACACTTCATCAACTGGTTGATTGATAATTTCACGAATATCTGAGTTGCCAAATTTAAGTGGTTTATGATGATTTAAAACCGTTCCTTCGCAAATTGGACATGTCACCATTTCTTTAGAAGTCTTAATTTCTTCTTTAATAGCTGCTTTTGAAATAACAATATATCCACCAATAATCGTATTAAATCCTACCCATGTTCTGCGTGTCTTTCCTTTTTTATCATAAAATGATTTTTCAAAATATCCGTACCAAAACGTATGCTTTTCTTCTTCTGACATATCATTATAGCTCTTTGATAAATCGTGACCAAGCTCATTTTTAATTTCACCGAATAGAAATTCTATTTTTTCATATTGATAAAATTTTAATACTTTCATGATTTCTGGATCGAATAAACCGTCCCAAAATGGAACGTTTTTATTTTGAATTGTAATACCTTTATCGAAAACTTCAATTTGAAGACGTCCAGAACAAGATGGACAATGATTGTCCTGTGAATAGAAATCAAAACTTCTCGTATCTTTATTAGTTGGATGAGCAGCTACAATACGATTAATTAGTCCACCAATTTCGTATAAGAAACTATATTGACTATATAAATGTCTTTCAAGATCAATAGCAACAACAGGTGCAATTGTATCTGATTCATATTCGCCATAAATTAAACGGGCCATTGATGATAAACTTTTTAAAACACCACCCTTATAAATGTTTTCCGCATTTTTAAAATAGTTAATATGATTTTCTTCTAAATAGTGAACGCCTTCTTTGTGTTTAAGTGCTGAAGAAATATGTATTTGCTCAGCATGATTCACACTACTTTTTTGACGATAATAATCTTCATGACTTACTACATCAAGATGTTTTATAGATTCAAGCTGTCTTTTCCCGAAATCTACAATATAATCAGAGTTTTCTAACATGTAGCTATTATGTTCAATCATAATGATAGAGACCGATTCATCTTGTAATATCCCTCTAACACTATCTATAAATTGATTTAAAATATTTTGTGATAAACCTTTTGAAGGCTCATCAAAAATAAATAATGTATGTGGATTTCTAGTGTTTGCAAATAACTCCGAAACTAAATGAACACATTGAAACTCACCTGTTGATAATGTTTGTGTTTTTCGTTCTAACGTTAAATAACCAAGTCCTAATTTAATTAGTAGACTCAAGCGTTTATACGCAATATCTTCATTTGGGAGTTCATCTATAATATCCTCAATCGAACGCTCAAAAATATCCTCAATTTCTTCACTATACTTTGTTAGTTTCTTTTTAATATCTAGAAAAGTGGCTACAGTTGATCGACTTGTAATGGATTGATTTCGATCTTGTCCTACCATAACTAATTTATCTTTTGTATATCGTTTCATGAAATCTGTAGCTAAACATTCATTGACAAGTGTAGATTTCCCGCATCCAGATTCTCCTGTAACCGTTACAAGCCTATTTTTAGGAATTTGAAACTCCGTCATTTGGATATTACGGCAATATAATTCTTGGAATCTATAATATTCTGTTGGTGCTTCTTTATTTAGATCCCACAGTATTGGTTTTGGTCTTGGTGATTCTTTCACAATTTCCCCACCATATTTTCCGCTACCAGGTCCAAAGAACAATTGCTCATCTGTTGTATCCAGTACTGTATCTGAATGATCAATGAGCCAAATCTGATTTTTACACCCTAACTGTTTAATCTCTTCTAATATTTGTAATAATGTTTCATGATCAAGTCCAACTGAAATCTCATCAATAATAATTACAGCATTCTCACTTACTGCCATGAATTCAGCCAAATAAAGTCGTGTTAACTCTCCACCAGACAACGTACCCATAATTCGATTTAATGTTAAATAACCAATGTTCATATTAATTATATTTTGCAGTATATGTTGTTTTGCTTCACTAATATTTAACTCTTCTGCTAACGAAAGAATAGACTCAACACTTAAATCATTAATATTTGAAACTGTATGTGGTTTAGCAAATAAATCTATAGTATGTTGTTCAATTTCTTCGCTATAACGTTTTCCGTTACATTTTTTACACTCAATATTTTTAGTAGTACCTCGGCCTTTACAACCAGTACACCAACCTAACTGGTTATTGAACGAAAAAACCTCAGGGGAAAGGTGAAATACTTCAGCAAGTTTTTCGCGAATTTCAGTAAAAACACCAGTATGTGTACCTATCGTTGAACGCGGGTTGGAAGAAATTGATGATTTTCCCAGAAAAAGTACTAATGGCATATCCTCTATCTTTATAGCACTAAAATTCGTTTCCATGATATTAGGAAATAAATACTGATATTCAGCCTTTGGCAATAAAGAAACTAATCGTTTTTTTGATTCTTCGCCAATTGTTTGACAAAAAGTTGTTTTACCCGATCCTGATAAACCAGCGATTCCAAACGACTTATTAAATGAAATAGCTGTATCTAATTTATTTATGTTATTAGCAATTAATTGATTTACTTTCATATTAACCTCTATTCTTATTCTTCATTAAAAGCATATTTGTAATATAATAATTACACAATGAATATAACCCTCAAGATGATTATCCTCTTAATTCAATAACCTTATCTTTATATATTTCAAACCATTGTTGCCATTCATCTTTAGAAAATTCTTTTTCTTCTCCTTCTAGAACGGCAGAAAAAAGATTTAAACAAATATGCCAACCAGCTATGTCTTTCGGTGTATGATCATTTAATTCATGGATGTATTCTTTAAGATATAACAAAGAACCATTTTCCTCTTTATGTATTTCAAATCGGACCCAATCTTTATCCCAAGTAAATTCAAGCACTGTGTTTACTTGACACTCTAAAATATCAATATTTATAAATGAACCGTCCATCATGTCAAACTTGATTATTCCACCTGTTTTAAGGCTTTCAATCTGTAAATTAGACATCCATTTTTTAAGCTTACTGTTTTCTGTTAATGCAGACCAAACTTCCTCTATTGTATATGAAAATTGGCGTTCAAATTTTACAATGTATCCATCAGTTAGTTTCCCAAATTCAGCTATCATATATATTGCCCCCTACCCTTAAACAGAATATATGTTCTTCTTTTATTTTACCCGATTTTATATATAAAATAAATCTTTAATGAAATATTAATTATCATAAATAGCCTCTTCCATATTACATACCAATAAAAAAAGTCGCATTTGCGACTATGAAACTCCTGCTTTTATTGAATGACTTACCGCTTAATTGCATCCACAATTAGCGATGGAAAGCCAAGCTGTTCACCTTTATTTCTAGAATCATATCTTTTTGAACGGAAAATAACACCGTCGTTTGCATCCCATTCATTGTAATAAAACTGACCATTTTCATCACAATATTCAAGTAAAACTACCTCAAATCCAGCTGTTTCAAACATTTTCGTTAATGTTTTATAATTATGTACAATTTTATGACTTGCTGCTGGATGATCTTTCGGGCTTGGCCCACCTATTTGAACTATATTTTGGTACGCTTCATCTCGGAAAATGCATCAGGAACACCGCACCGAATGTGGCCTGCTGGCTTTTAAAAATTCATAACAAATTTCACCTGCTCTTACACCTTCTTCAAATGTAAGGTGTTCCCATATATGCTCAGCTAAAATAGCTGAAATAGAGTTGTATTCAAATCTTTCTTCCCACATAGTTTTATCTAGTAAATTAAGTTCATCTTCTTGCGTTTGTATCCAACCTGGATTATTATTAAAAACTCCAGCTCCGACTACTACTTTAATTTCGTCTTGTTTTATTGCCATAACTTTCACCTCGTAAACATTTTAATTATTAATATATTCTATGTTTACTATTATTCCACCTTCTACAATAAGTTAAGAAAAAATAGTGATTGTTTTAACAAAAAATGCGTTCCGGACAATATCAAACTCAATCCCTAAAAATCCCCTAATGCAATGATCTAACTACCTTAATGGAATCAGTTCCTAATACACAACTATTTTTGTATTATTTTTGTATCTTTCTAAATTTGCGAGCTAAAGTGAGTACGGTACCTGCAATAACCATCCATATGCCCATTGTTGCACTGTTAGTTGTACTTGCACCCGTGTTTGGAAGCTCTTTATATGTAGATTCTTTTTTATTGCTGTTATTCGGAATATTACCGTTATTACTGTTATTAGTAAAACTTTTAGTTTTGCTAGTGTCTTTATCCTTCACTAATACTTTTTGTATTGTATGTACCTCATTACCTACAGTATCTGTGACACTATATATCATTTCAAAAGTACCAGCTTTAGAGGTATCTACACTTCCTTCATACGCTACTTTAGAAATAAGGTCACCGTCCTCTTTATCAGTAGCTGATACTCCTGCCATCGGATCGAATTGATCCCCCTTAGTAATTGTAGTTGTAGCAGGTACTTTTAGTATTGGTATTTCATTCTTAACTTCTTCTCTACCTTTGACCGTTACAGTTTGTTTCGCAGTTCCTTCATGACCTTTAGAATCTGTAATTGTATACTTTAATATGTAAGTACCGGCTTTAGAGGTATCTACTTCACCATCAACTTTTACTTTAGAAGTAAGATCGCCGTCTTCTTTATCAATAGCTTTTACTTTTGCCATTGGATCGAATGAATCTCCTACATGAATTGTCGCTGCAACAGGCACTGTTAATGTAGGGTTTAGATCTGATGTTTCTACATTTGCCTCTACTATTACAGTCTGTGTTGCCGTTGCATTCCCACCTTGAGAATCAACGACAGAGTAATCCACAATGTATTTGCCTGGTTTAGAAGTATCTACATCATCTTTATGTTCTACTCGATTTGTTAAGTCACCATCTTCTTTATCAATAGCTTTTACATTGCTCATCGGGTCAAACGTATCTCCTACACGTAGTGTAATTGTAAGAGGTACCGTTAACTCTGGGGCTTGGTTGGCCTCAGTTTTTTCATTTTCTTTCACGTTTCCTTTAATTTTCGCTGCATCAAAAGCTTTTTGGACCGCTTCAACCTCAATTGAATTTGCCCCATATTTATTTGTTGCAACTTTAAGACACGCTAATCTTAATTCAGTGAAATTAGAAGTCATGTTCAATTCATCAGTATTTGCATAATAGAAAATATCAAACATTTTATCTTCACCAATGCCATTTACAGTTACACCGTTATGAGTGCCACCTTTTGCAATTAAATACGCGACTTTATTAATAATACTTGAGTTGAAATGAACGCCCTCATTATCTTCTCCGTTTAAATCACTGTATTTGCTATAATCATCAGGATACGGTACTCCATTAAAAAAATTGATTGAAGATGGATTTTTCATATTACGGAGAACTGATCCGCTTTGTTCTCCTATCGTCCAATTAAATTCCCCATTATTTATATATTTCTCAATAGCCGTTCCCATAATGTCAGATAACGCCTCGTTAATTGCGCCAGATTCCCCAAAAAATTCAAGATTAGATTCACTAGATGTAACCGCATGTGTAAATTCATGACCCGCTATGTCAAACGCTCTAACCATTGGATCACCATATATAAGCATACTAACATTGTTAATATTAGCACTAAATGCATTTGCCCAATTTTTAGGATCATTTGTTTCTCCAGAATCCCATGCATGTACAACGGAAACTACTTTTTTCCCCTTATTATCAAAACTATTACGCTTATATTTGTCTTTATAAAAATCATATACGTTTGTTGCTAAGAAATGAGCACTTACCGCTTTTGGATCATTAAATGTTCTTGATGTGCTAGTTGCTAATATACCAGGATAATATTTATCTTCAAAAGTAATATCTCTATAATTTACATCGTACGTCTCAATTCCTTGCCCCCTTGTGTAATCAGCAAGCACATATTTCCCGTTACTTTGTTCAGAAATACCGAATGTGCGAGTTATACCTAAGTCATCTTTTCCTGTACCAGTTAATGATATGGAATTACTTTTATTACTCTCCTTTAAAGATTCAACATGCTCTTCACTTACTTTTAAACTTGATTCTTGTACCATATTTTTCAACATATCACCACTATGAGCATCCACTAAATAAGTTCCAGATACATAGTTTGGTGTGGCAGCTGCAAATGTAACTTGATATGCATTTGTAGCCTTCCCACGATTTTCATCAACAAAAATAACTTCCTTAACTTCTGGTTCAGAAATAAATTTAATATCGTTTCCGTACTTCGTATAAATATATTGCTTCGCTTCTTCTTTTGATAAATTTTTAACATTCTTTAAATTTTCTTGAGTTAAATTTTGTGCACTTTCCCCTGAAACACTTTTAATAATACCCTTTTTATCTACATGAGCAGTCAATTGGTGTCCGTATACTTCTTTACCTTCATATATTTGTTGCATGCGCACAAGT
>NZ_BOQB01000328.1 GCF_018332475.1 Bacillus sanguinis
TCATTACTATGTTTAGATTTGATGAATTCGTAAATACACACACTTACTAATAAGATATTTAACTATTAAACTTTGAATTACTTGTAAGAAATGGTAAAGTTAATAAGGTAAAAAATACATAAAGTGAGGCGATTTTTTGAAAAAGTTTAGTTTATTACTAACAGCATTTGTCATAATCTTATCGTTATTCATCCCTAATTT
Source organism: Bacillus sanguinis (assembly GCF_018332475.1). Taxonomy (GTDB): domain Bacteria; phylum Bacillota; class Bacilli; order Bacillales; family Bacillaceae_G; genus Bacillus_A; species Bacillus_A sanguinis. The sequence continues at coordinate 202 of NZ_BOQB01000328.1, forward strand.
TACAAGTGCTAAATCTTTTCCTGATGTTCAATCTAATCATTGGGCAATTAAAGAAATTAACTATTTATCGGATAAAGGTATCATTAAAGGTACGCCAGAAGGAACTTTTAAACCGGGCGATGATGTAACTCGTGGACAAATGGCCTTAATGCTAGATTTATCGTTAAAATTAGAAAAACCATCTAGCTATAATCATATTTTTTCCGATGTAGCCAAAGGTATCTATTATTATGATTCTGTACATAAGTTAGCACATAATAACATTGTACAACGTGAAACGAATTATTTCCCTGATCGCTCATTAACTCGTGCAGAAATGGCAAAGGTTTTAGTTAAAACTTTTGATTTGAAGCCTACAGGTGCCGACGTCAATTTCCCCGATGTTCCATCTACTCATTGGGGTTACAATTATGTCAAAATTTTAGCTCAAAATAATATTACCACTGGATTGCCTGATGGTACATTTGGTCCAGGTGTAAAAGTAACTCGTGAGCAATTCGCTGCATTCTTGGCTCGTGTATTAGAACCAAATTTCCGTCCTGCTCTTCCTAAGCCTAAAGGAAAGTTAGAAGTTCATTATATTGATGTAGGACAAGGTGATGCTACTTTTATTAAATCGCCAAGTGGAGAAACGATCCTTATTGACGGTGGTAACAACGGAAAAGGTAAAGTAGTAGCAAATTATTTAAAAGGATTAGGCTTCCAAACTATCGATTATATGATTGCCACTCATCCTGATGCCGATCATGTAGGCGGATTGGATGAAGTACTTTATGCTATGAATGTAAAAAACGTTTACGCACCTAAAGTAAGTCATACGACACAAACGTTTAAAGACTTTTTAACTGCAGTAGCTAACAAAGGGTTAACTATTAAAGAAGCGAAGTCTGGAGTAACTTTACCAATCAATGGTTTAAACTCACAATTTTTAGCTCCTGTTAAAGAATACGGTAATGATCTAAATGAGTGGAGTGCTGTATTAAAAGTAGCACATGGTAGCAAATCTTTCTTATTTACTGGTGATGCTGAATCTAAAAGTGAAAACGATATGGTTGCAACGTACGGTTCCGGCCTAAAATCCGATGTATTAAAACCTGGCCACCATGGAAGTAAGACATCTTCTTCTCAGCAATTTTTAGATGCAGTGAAACCAAGTATCGCTGTAATTAGTGCAGGTGCAGGTAACCGCTATGGCCATCCTACAAAGGAAACTTTAGCGAAGTTAAATGCAATGTCTGTTAATGTATATCGAACTGATTTAAATGGAACTGTAGTTATTAATAGTGACGGTTCTAACATTTCTGTAAGAACGGAGAGATAATTATGCAAAGAGGTATTATTGACCGTTTTGAAGGTGAACTAGCAATTATTGAAATGAATAACGAAACAATTGATGTACCTAAATCCAAACTCCCTTCTACTGCAAAAGAAGGTGATGTTCTTATAATCGAGGATAATAAGTTTACAATTGATAAGAACGAAACAAATAAAAGAAGACGTGAAATCCAAGATTTAATGAATAAGCTATTTGAATAGCAAAAAAAGAGCCTTCCAACAGGATGGCTCTTTTTTTGCACACATAGTAACTTGTTATTTTTTATTATTTAACTTCATACCACCAACCTTTTCGATCAAGCCAACCTTTCATACCGTTTAATTGCGCATCGCTAGTTGGATCGGAAATAAAATACGTTAAGCCATCCGATTGTAAAATGAAGTTAGCAGTCATCTTTACCGATGTTAAAGCTCTCATAGCTTCAGGAGCCTCATATGGTGAAAAAGCACCTGATTGAATGATATTTTGTTTAGAAACTTGTGCTTGTACGTTTTCTTGTTTTTGTACTGAATCAGTAAACCAGGAAAGTGGCTTATTTCCTATTAATTGATTTAAATCACATTTACCGATACCTGGTACATTACCTGTCTCGGTGTATTGCCAAATATCACAAGGATATGCTGGTTTGTTACCACCATATCTAGGAATCCATACAAAATCACTTTTTACGTTCGCCATTCCGAAAGGCTCATATACATGATGACCAACATATAAGCCAACTTTTTTAGCACCTAGTCGGCGTAATTCATCGATAAAAGCTTGTGTACCGGCTCTCATATCATCCATTGTTTTTACTTCTACATCAGCCGCCCAAACTGTAGCGCTCTTATCACCGCGATTCCAAAAATCTTGCGCTTCCTTCTTCGCATCAGCAATTGAAATAAATCGGCAAAATGCATAGTTACCAAATGGAATATTTCTTGTTTTCATTGCTTGGACATAATTTTTATATAGAGGATCTATATAATTTGATCCATCCTGTACTCTAGCGATTACGAAATCTAGTTGTGGAGCTGCTACATCCCAGTTAATGTTACCGTTCCATTTCGAAATATCTACAATATAACCCATAACTTAACACCTCCTTTATCACTATTATATTCAGTGCTCGTTTTATTGCTCATCCCCTTCTAAAAATTCAACAGGTATTGTTAGTTTTTACGACAATTCTCTTCTACAAAGACAGTAACTCATTTCCATAAAAAAAGAAAATCATTGTTATACGAATCACACTTTTCGTTCCCCTCATTGCATCAAATTGATTAGATACTATAAACTAAAAAAGCATCACCTTGTTGGCAATGCTTTTAAAATCTACTTTTCTTGTAAACACGAATACGACTAGTACAATCTCTTTTCTAAAAAGTGTTGACTATGTCCTTTAGGGTGATCCTCAACTACACCATATTCTCGGTAGCCGTGCTTTTTATAAAATTCTGGTGCTTGAAAACTAAATGAATCTAATAATATTAATCTACAACCTTTTTCCTTCGCAATGTCTTCAATTTTATGTAACAGTTGACTGCCATAACCATCATGACGAACCGATTCATCAACCCATAAAAAATCTATATGAAGATGATAAAAATACATCGTTCCTGTTACCCCGCCAAAAATTTTTCCATCCTCATCTTTCACTACGAAATTTACATGTTCCATCAGTTGTTTTGCTTCATCTGTTATAATAGACATGTTATATTGAATGACCTTATTTTTTATGTATTCTCCTTCAGCTCGAGTACCATTCTCTATGTGTTTCATATATTTCTTCCTTTCAGCTTATTAAGCTACCTTTCATTTTTACTTTTTCTCTTTAAAATACTAATAAATACGAATCCACCATAAGTAACAAAGCATGAAAAACCAATTATCCCTGGCACAGAAACATAGCCTACTCTTATATAACTTATAACTGCAAAAGAAGCGATAGACAGTAAAATAGATGGCCAAAATAAAAGAGCTGTTTTTCTTCGTCTCTGTTTCGATGTATTTTCTTTCTCTTTAGAAATACGTGTACCAAAGAGTAATACTATACAAATCAGAATCGCTGCAAAGTAAATTGTATCTAATGACAAATTATGATCGTAAATCGCGATTCCAACTTCCAAAGCAATAATTGTTAAGATTAATATGATTATTGTTGATGTCTATAAGTTTCTTTTCAATCGCTCACTCCTAGCATACTTTCACTATATTCTTTGTATATGTACTTCAAAGCTACTGCAAAAGCTTCATCTACCTCTTTATTTTCACGTCGACTTGTATCTCTTTCATTTTTTGAATGACAGTTTCCATTTTGATTCCTCATTTCATATCGTTTTATCACCTTCAATAATTCAATATATAATGTAAAAACCCTTTTTAATAAATTAAATCGGCTATTACAATAGGAAAAAGGTAGCATGAATTACTCATTGCTACCTAAGACTTTAACTTTCTATTCTTCTATAGGATTTTCTGGCCCGTTCAGCTCCAATTGATAAAAAGCTAAATCTAACCACCTATTAAACTTATAACCGGCCTTTTTAATCGTCCCGGCATGAACAAATCCATAGTTTTCATGCAAAGCAATACTTTTCTCATTTTCCGCATCAATTCCAGCAATTAAAGTCATATATTCTCTTTCCCGTGCAATGGCTATCAGTTCTTTCATTAAAGATGTCCCAATTCCTCTATTTCTATATTCCTTATTAACGTATACAGAATGTTCAATTGAATATTTATAGGCAGGCCAAGATCTAAATGGGCCAAATGTCGCAAATCCTACTATTTTATTATCAAGTTCGTATACTAAGATTGGATAAGCTTCAGCCTTTTTTTGTCCATACCAATCTATTCTATTTTCAAGGGTTACGGGTTTATACGTATATACAGCAGTTGTATTCAGTATCGCATCATTATAAATATCTAAAATGTATGTTACATCTTGTTTCCTTGCTTCCCTTATCATCGTTTTCTTCCTTTCATATACGTTCTCTTTTTAACTACCTATTTGTTACACGAACACTAGCTTTTCGAAAGCCATCATAAATGTTTAATGCAGCAGATGAAACGTAAATGAGAATACCCCCACCAATTAGCCACTTTTTAAGTTCTTCCGGAGAAATAGTGAACACATTTGCCACAAACGTAATAAATCCATCGGTAAATATGTGCGGATTTACTACAATTATAATGAATACTATCGTTCCAACTATTTGAAGAATAGCATTCCCGATTGCCAATCTTTTCGTCCATTGTCCCTGTACTAACTTATAAAGAGATATAGCTATTTCAAGAACAATCATAATCATAACAATTGGCCAATACTGAAGTAACACATCTTGATTAAAAGTTGGCGCGACAAACTTCAATCCGCTTTCCGTAGCATTATATACACCTACAAGATGGTTCGCATAAAAGTAAAGTGTTGCCCATATTGCCGTCCACATTAACCCGCCAAATACTTCGAACTTTGAGATCGATTTTTTCTTTGGAACATACGAAGTATTTTTCAAATCATCAGGCGTCCATTTTTTTAAACTTGTCGTCAACGGTTGAGTACCTTTATCTTTATCAGTTCTTTCTAAAATTGCAAATACAAGTGTCAACCAAAAAAATACATGGAGACCTACTTCGATAATTTCCCCAATTCCTTTACCTATCACATTTAAAATAACATTTAATACCGCTTGCTCACCATCATATCCTACAAAATTTTCTGCAACCATGGCAATGAGTGCGATAACAGCTGCAATCGGTATGATCATTTTTAATAATGTCGTATATACATCAAAATAACGAGGTCCAATTAAATGCATCGGCCTATCCAAGTACCCATTTGCCAATGAAACTGGACTCCCTAATTTTTCAAGAACCCTTTTTTCATCATCTTCATTATAATCATCAGGTAACATATCTTCGATTGTTGACCGTAGTTCAAGAATAATATCTTCACGATTGTTTTCAGGTAATCTCTTCGCTACTTCCTCAACGTAAATATCAATCAAATTCATTCTTGTCCTCCTCCTTTAATAAGTTATAAAGTTCTTTTGAATCCTTTATCCATTCCTTTTTCAACTGCAAAAATATCTCAAATCCGTATTCACTTAAAACATAATACTTACGCGGTCTACTCTCCGTTTTATCCCAACTACTCGTCACTAGCTCCTGCTTTTCTAATCGGCGAAGTAGTGGATATAACGTACTTTGATCGATTGTAATCCCTGATTGCTCCAATAATTGGACAAGTGAATACCCATACTGCGGTGTTCTTAACTGGCTTAAAACAGCTAATGTTAATGTACCTCTTCTTAGTTCAGTAATTAACGAATTTAATAAAGCATCCATTCACTCACCTCGTTTTCATTACTATATGTCATACAGTATGTGTTTTATACTATGTATCGTACAGTATCAAGGTGACAAATACAATATTTTTTTACCAAAAAACGGATAATAAAAAGCACAAACTTTTAATTTGTGCTTTTCTAGCTTACTTATAACACGCTTAACTTTGTAACTCTGGTAATATAAATTCCCCTTTTTCCCTAGGAAATGGAACAACATCTATAATTGCATCTATATTAATTGCTCCGTAAACATGCGGATATTCTTGACCGTTAGAAGCAAGTTCATATTTTATTTCTGATTTCACTAAGAATGGATCAATTGTCAATAATAAAACACCTTCTTCATGGATGAAATATTTTTCCGCAACGTTTAAAGCTTGCTCTAAAGATGAACAGTGTATAAATCCCTCTTCTTTTAGTGAAACTTCATTAATTTCTCCATTTATCTTTGCGATTTCCCAACTTCTCTGTGTTATTACTTTTGTAATCACTATCATGTCTCCTATATATTTATAAACTAAGAGACTTTCCGATTCATTACTAGAAAAGCCTCTTGTATTTTTATTTCTTAATTAACGGAGATGCTTCCCCGCTATGGAAAATCCATAAATCATGAAGCGACCTTGTACATCCAACATATAATAACTTCGCATCGTGTTTCGTATTTTTATAATGTTCTTCATCGACATCAATGAGTAGAACAGCATCAAATTCTAACCCTTTCGCTAAGTATACAGGTACTACTGAAATACCACCTTCATATTTACTTTGATCTGCTTCAATGACGTTTACAGTCAATCCTGCATTCGTTAATTTCTCATACATATCGCGGCATTCATCGTCTGTTCTTCCGATTACCGCAATTGTTTTCACATCTGCATTTTGTAGCTGTTTTAATGTCTTCACAATTTCAGTAAACTGATCTTCTGTATGAATTACTTTCACTTCTTCTCCACTACGGAAAACTGGCGTTGCAAGCCCTACAGGAATTTCTGCATTTTTTATTATCTCATTTGCAAATTCAATAATTTCTTTTGTAGAACGATAACTTCTCGTCAGTTCATAATAACCTGTTTCTTGGAATACTTCCTTAAACGCACTCCAATCTTCAATTCCTTGATAATCATAAATCGCTTGAGATAAATCACCTAATATAGTAAAAGAATTACCTAATGTAATTTCTTTCAATACATAAACTTGAAAAGGCGAGAAATCTTGCGCTTCATCGATAACGACGTGATGGAATTTCTGTCCGATTTCAATACCTGTGATGCGGTGATGTATGTATATTAAAGCGGGTAAATCTTCTACATACACTTCTTTTTTACGACCATTCTTTTCTGTTTCTTTAACAAGTTCTTCAGGTAATACTTCAAGTATTTCCTTACTTTTTAATATTGAACTATACAGTGAAAGAGCACTCATTTTCGGCCAAAACTTCATGTAAGTGTTCAGTCTTTTAGTTGCTTCTTTTTTGAGTAATTTTTTCTCGTTTGTTTCTCCATACTTTTTCAGTTCAATTTCAATCCAGCGTTTCATTCGGCCGACTAGACGTTCTCTTCTTTTCTTTAATGGATAGTGTTTATATTCCACTTGCATCCACTTTTTAATATCTTCCACTGGAATAACAGCTTTATCCCATGCCTCAAAATCACTTGTTGGCGCTAGCTCTTTTTCAAATTCAACCATTCGCTCTTCAATAAAGGACTTAAATTCCAATGTACCTTTCAATTTACCAAGCATAACCTTTCTTTCATCACGATTAATAGAAAAGGCTTCTTTCAATTTTTCTTCTGTCTGCTTCAGTTTCACCGAATCATCTAACGTACGTAATGCCCAGTCCGGAAATGTTGTTTGACTAATATTCCCTACACCTAATTCCGGAAGTACACTCGAAATATAGTCTAAAAACAGACTATTTGGAGCGAATACAATCATTCTCTCAGCTTCTAGCTGTTCACGATATTCATAAATTAAAAAAGCAAGGCGATGTAAAGCGATCGTTGTTTTACCGCTTCCTGCAACCCCTTGAATAAGTAATGGTAAGTTTCTTTCCGCACGAATAATATCATTTTGCTCCGATTGTATCGTCGAAACAATATCCTTTAGTTTATTATCTTTATTCTCACCTAATCGATATAGAAGAAAATCATCGGCATGCGAGACATCTTCATTTCCTTTTACATATGTATCAACAACACGTTCTAATTCTCTTTTTCGAATAGAGATGTTTCGCTTTAAATAAACATCACCTTCTACTAATCCGTCTGGTGATTGATAAAACGCTAATTCATCACCGCCGGTAAATGAATAAAACATACTTGCGACAGGTGCCCGCCAATCAATTACAATTGGTTTCATCGTATCTTTATCTGAAACACCTACCTTACCGATGTAGATTGGCATAATACCTTCCTTGCCATCCTCTTGAAAATCTAATCTTCCAAAGTACGGTTCTTGTACACCAATACGTAAGTTTTGTCTATTAGACTCCCTCATACTTTCAAGAATTTGTTCTTTAAAATCATCGCCATAATAAACTGGAATTTTTTCAAGCTGTTCTAATTGATCATCCATCGTACGTAATGTATCTTTCATTTTTTGTAACTCTTCTTCAAAAATGTTGTTCATTTGATGATTCCCTCCTGTCCGTTCTAATTTTTCAGTCGAAATATAATTGTATTAAAAATCCAATTATAAAGTCAAGAACTTAATTTGTTTTTTCTGAAAAAACTCACTTTTCACCTTTCTAATATTGAAATTCAAATGATATTTTTACATGATAAGAATATATATCATCTAAATCATACAAC
>NZ_BOQB01000329.1 GCF_018332475.1 Bacillus sanguinis
ACTAATAATCAGTGGGGGACGAAGAAAACCCCCACTGATTAAAGTTTCACTTTATGTCACATGATGTGTAAAGGGGGCGTGTAATGAAATCTTTAACGGTTATTATTTTGTATAGTGAAAGAGCGAACATATTAGAAGAGTCAATTCAATCTATATGGAAGCTAAATCCTCTTGAAATTATAATTTTGCTTCCTAATGATAGAAGTAATTTGTATGAAATAGCAAAGAAACATAAATGTCATATTGTTTTGATGGATAAATATAGTACCCATAATGATGGGTATGAAGCTTCTGTAAAGGAAGCAAAAGGAGAAGTATTGTTGTTTGTAGATCGTAATTTTTCGTTATCTACAAATGAGATGAAGAAATTTATTGAACCAGTTGTTACAAATCAGGCTGATGTAGTATTAAACAAAATAGATAAATTTATAGAGGTTGGTAAATGTCCAAATATGGATATTGTATGGAGAAAAATGTTAAATGAAATTTTATGTCGACCAGGTTTAAAAAGCAATTCAATACTTTCATTACCATATGCACTTACGAAGGAAGTAGTGGTAAATATCGGTTTTGATTATATGAAAAATATCGTTCTAGCCCATATGAATATATTGAATCAAGGCTGGCGGATTAACGATCAATATGCAATAAAAACGTTATCTAGAGATGAAACGTTAGAAGAGGAAGGTTATTTAGTTAAAAAAGAATTGTCAGAAAATGAGAAGGAGAAAGTGGGGAAATATTTAATCGGTATTTCTAAATGGATAGAGAAAAAGGGGAAAAGAGTAGGGTTTACTGATGCAGGAAAAAGAAGAGATATTATTCAAAAGTTAGGTGAATGCAAGCGATATCCTTCTTATCATCGAGGATGGGGTATGCATTCATCAATTTATGACGGGATGCAACTTTCTGTCATTATACCAGTGCAAAATGAAGAAGAAACTATAGAACAAGTAATACTTGAGGCAAGAAAAATAGAACCGCTAGAAATAATTGTCGTTGTAAATGGTTCGACAGATAGTACGGCCAATATCGCTAAAAGACTTGGTGCTACTATTATTAAATATAACGAACGGCTTGGTCATAATGTTGGACGTGCTATTGGAGCGCTTGAAGCCAAAGGAGATATTCTCTTATTTATTGATGGTGATTTTAGTGTTTCAGGAAGTAATTTGCATCACTTTACAAAAGCAGTTGCCGATGGCGTAGACATAGCATTAAATGATTTGAATCCGATGTTACATCCTCCGTTTTATGTTGTAGACGTCGTAAAGTATATGCTTAATTTAGCATATAATCGTCCAGAATTAAGTAATGGCTCATTAGTAGCAATTCCACATGCTATGAGTAGATCATGTGTAGATGCAATAGGGTGGGAAAGTTTACTATGCCCTAGTCTTGCGCAAGTAAAAGCTATATTACAAGGGTATAGAGTAGAATGTGTACATTATGTTGATGTTGTAAAACCAAACAGAATTCGATTAATGGAGAATGTAAGTCATAATGGACATCCTCCAGCAGTATTAAGAATAATTGGTGATCACGTTGAAGCTCTCTCTTACTTAATAGAACATCTCGAAATGGATGGAAAGGGTGATTAAACTGTTAGATCAGTACAAAAAAATTAACATTTCATATGAAGAATTATGGCAAATAGATTTTCAAACTACGGAACCATTTATACTCAAGGTTGATTGGGATAAAGTAACGTATGAATTTTTAATTCGTATTAAGCCCGGCGCTTCTAACACTATTGTTTTTGGATCTGGAGCAGGTGGATTTCAAGAACAGCCAATTGGTCCACCAATTTTTCATCGACATTCGTGGATGGAAGAATTTGAAGATACTGTTATATATTTTAATGATCCTACTTTATATCCTGGAAAATTATCTTTAGGTTGGGGACAAGGG
>NZ_BOQB01000330.1 GCF_018332475.1 Bacillus sanguinis
CCGATCAGGACGTGAATTTTCAAATTCCGTTTTTAAATACGGGCGGTACGACGGTTCTACCTTTTTCACAAAAGGAAGTTTGTTCAACTTTTGCATCATATGCTCAATTTGTTCCATATCACAATATACTACTGCGTATTTTAAGCGTTTTGATATGTAATGTATGTTACCATATTTCCTTAAAATCTTGGCATGTTTCAATGAATGTAAATAAACAATCATACTTTGTCGTTGCCCGAACATAATCTTCTCCATCTTCTCCTTTTAAAAACATATATTTTATATTTTATGAAAACCAATCAGAAATTTATGACATTACAGGACAAACTCTGTATACGTTTTCTTCTACCTTCTAAAAAACGGGGTGATTTACCCCGTTTTACAGCCACAACCTCCGCCGGTACCACAACCGCCACCACAGCCACCAGCATCAAAAAATGGATTTCCTGTTGGAACTTTGATGGAAGAAGACACCTCAGAACCGATTGCGACACTAACTTCATCTAACAACTTTTGCAAAGCTGTTTCTACTCGTTTAAAAGCTGCAATCTTATCATGTAAGTCTACAGAACGCTTTAACTCCCTCATTTTCGTCGAAACGAAAGTATAATCAGGATGGTATTTACCGAAACGCTGCACTTCTTCATATCGTTCTTTCATCGCTGTAAATTGCTGAATTAACGTCTGAACTTCCATATCTTCATGCAATTCTTTATAACACTTACGATAATCTTCTGCTATATCTGAACAGATGATCGCTTTTGCAAGCTGCTCTGCCTTATCTAATATCAATACGCTTTCCAGCGTCGCTACAATCATGAGAGACACCTCCGAATATTCATCATACCACATTTAGAATAGAACTACTAATTGAAGTGTCTCACTAAACAGTAAGATATTACTCTAACTATTTTTTATATAATGTCAGCACATACTTATACATTAATATGTTCCGCAATATTATATTTCAAAACATCCCATTGCCCACTATTTTCTTTCACATAACTAATACATGCATTTTTTAATGGTGTCTTAAACGAAATATCTTCTGGCGCAATTGCATGTAAAATTGCTTTTATCGCATGTGAATGAGCTACAATGATAATACGTTTGCCAGAATGAGTTTCTGCAACATCTTTTACAGCAGCAAAACAGCGAGTTACAATCTCTTCATCTTGCTCCATACCTTCTACTTTACCTTCTGCAATTAGCTCCCTAACAGTTGCAACCGGCTTCCCAGAAGCTTCACCAAAATTACGTTCAACAAATCGCTCATCTAATAAAATCGATTGTAATCCTGTAGCCCCTGCAATTTCCTTAGCTGTTTCGTGCGCTCTAATTAATGGGCTACTTATAATTAAATCCCATGCTTCCGCTTGCAAAGCAGCTGCACTTTGACTTGCTTGCTTCTTTCCCACTTCATTAAGTGGAATATCTTCACGTCCCTGAATAATTTCTTGAAAATTCCAATCAGTTTGTCCATGTCGTACTAAACAAATTTCCGTCATGCTCATGCTGCAACTCCTTTTTAAATAATCCGCTTCTATTGTATCAAAAGTTCTGCATGACGGACATAGTTTTCCCTTCCAATTATGTTGTATTTTGCTGCTTCATATACTGAAACATATCAATCATAATGGAAGCAACTGCCAATTGGTTTTGGAATTTCTCAACTTTATCTGGTATCGTTTTTTTGAAATGTTGCATAGCCGCTAACTCAAATGCCTCTTTTTCTTCAGGGTTTCGCGTTAGCTTTCTATACCAGTACGGTTGCTCCCTAATATAGCGAGATAGATCCTCATCAGCCTTTATAAACTCCATAATTTCTGCTCTCATCCGCTTTCCCCCTAATCCTTCTGAAAGAAAAATGGATTATTTTCGGAAGTACTCTCTTCTTGCTGCGTGCGGTTTCCTTGAAATTGTTGAAAAACTTGTTGCACAGTTCCAATAGCACTCGTCACATTGGCTAAATGGTGTTGCATTTGTTCCACATCTAGCTTTTTAAAGAAAGAAAGCATTTGTCCCATCACATCGGCAGTTTTTTCCTCTTCAGTTCGATTATCTTTTTCTTTTTCTTTTTCTTTTTTATTTTCTTTTACCGAAGTATAAACAGGCGCTCCATCAGGTCTAAAATTTGCCCATATTGGATCTTCCTCACCAAGTAAGTACCATTCTTCATAAAACTGTTGCCAAGTTTTATGACCACTTCTAACTTCATGAACCATTTTAGGGTGATGGTTTACAAACTCTTTAAACTGTTGAACCGATGGATGTAACGGTCCTTTTGTTGTCGGCATAATCCTCACCTCTTCATGTATATCTACTATATAATAAGAAAAAAAAGGCGCATGGTTCGCCTATTTTTAGACGATTCATGCACCTTTTTATCCTGCTATTTGCATACGGTAAGATTTCTACCTACAATTCAGTGAATAAGAAGTACTTAACCGAGAAGTATCCCCTACACAAAATTTTATTTTCGAATAAAGTTTTGTGTATAAAACTTATCGTATACCCCAACACCTAATCCTGTAAATTGTTCATTTAATACATTCTTTCTGTGACCTTCACTATTTAACCAACCTTGCACCGCCGCAATCCCATCACTATGTTGCGCAGCTATATTCTCACCAGCAAGTTGAAATCCTACTTTCCCGCGCTGTAAACGATCTCCTAATGTACCTAGTGTAGGTGAATCGTGTGAAAAGTAATTATTATCCTTCATATCTTTACTATGACCAATAGCCACATCTGCCGTTTGTTGATCCCACGTTAACAACGGCAACTCATGACGACTTCGGATAATATTTGTTAAATCAAAAATTTGTTGCATATTCCCATTCTCTATTTGTTTCATTTTTTCCGGAGTCAATGGTTGTTCAGCTAGTAATTCACCTGAATAAACAAGCTGATACGGTCTTTGGCGTAATAACGTTTCGTCATCCATATAACGAACACCAACAAGCTCATGTGTAAAATGATCAAAATATAATTGTGCCCATCCATCTTCAACAGGTATTAACGGTTGTTCCATCACTTCCGTATCAGATAACTCAAATTGATAACTATTCTTCCCTCTTTTTAACGAAATCTCATGAGAGAGTGGATTCTTTTTATACACTTCTTCATACTTTTCATTTATATAATAAGGCGGCACCTTAACTTGCTCACCAGCAACATACGCCGTTACAACTTTACGTTCTGCAACCCCGAATTGAACATACTGTGCTAAATCTTGGTTGTATACCCACCATTCATACCCGTAAGCAGATGGCTCTATTCGAGATGGTTCGCCCCATTTTGCTAATAAATTTTCAGAGTCTCCACCAATCATATTTAAAACCGTATTTGAAGATTCTTCATTTACTTGTTTTTTCTTTTTCACAATTTTATTTTCTTGCTTTGATTGAGACGGGGTTAATATATATTGTGAAACGAGTAATTTCCCGTATAAATCAACAGCTAATATTAAAAATGTAATCATTACGATACGCAATAATTTCTTCAATCGATATACCTCCTGCACAAAACATAAAATTGAGATATACACAAATCCTTTTCTTTCCTTTTTTGTGTGTACCGTACTCTTTTCACTATATCATATTTTCGCAAAAAAAGTCTGGATTATCCCTTTTCTCTCAATATGAATTGCACTTTCTTATTATTCATACTATTATAAAAATAATGGTATAACATGAAAAGAGGAGGTATTATATGCAATTTACAAATACGAAATTTAATGGTGCAGTCGTTGATCTAGCACTATTAACAGAGATTATGGAAAAGAATCATTTTGTACTTGCTGGACAGTGGGATTATGAACGAGTTACATACGATTATAAATTCGAAATATTAAACGATGTTTATTATTTACGCGTACAAGGTTTAGCTGTTGAAGGTGACATTGGTAGTAGACATGCTGAAATAAAACTACTTCCTCCCTTATTAGGTAAACATTATTATCCTCACGGCGTTGAGTATGGTGATGGTGAAACTTTCCCAACAAATGTACTTCAAAAAAGCGAACAACTCCTACAAAATGTCGAAAAAGAGTTAAAAGAATTCCAAATCATTGAATAAAATAAAAACGAGTGCATC
>NZ_BOQB01000331.1 GCF_018332475.1 Bacillus sanguinis
TATTTAAAAGAAAAATAAAAACTGTTTATCCAAATAAAACATTACCAAAACGACTCTTTTAAAAATTAAAAGTAGTTATCATATACAGCACCTCCCAGAGCATTAGTTTTATACATTAGAATTATACAATATATAATGTATTGTATTTATCATTTACAATAACTTTACAATAAAACTAAAAAAGAACACCTTAAGTCGGTGCTCTCCTTACAAATATCAACCATTATGTAATTGAACATATAGATATTGCTCCTAGTAAACCTAATACAAATCCTGTTAAACAAACACAATCAGCAAGACAAATGGAAGACTGCGATAATGGAACAAATGACCTACTTGTACTCGATCCATATTGTTTTATTTTCTCGTAATTCATATCTAACATGAAATGTAGACATGTTACACCTTCCTCAATAGTATGAAGTGATTCTTTATCTAATCGTCCCAATAATTTATTATTAAAAGCAACTGTAAGAGGATACTACTAGTCAAGTTCTTGAACAACAATACAAGATGCGAAATAAACTAGGACTTAAATATGAAAGGATTGATTATTAATGAACAGATTAGATAATATTAGTTGTGTGTATAGAATTGATGCCAAAAAATCTCATTCGAATGAAGAAGAAATTAAAGCGCTTCAGGATTTTTCAACAATAGATGTACCTACAGAATATATAGAAATAATTCAGCTAGCTTCAGACATTGAAATTAATGTTAACGACCAAATTTATATTCGAATTTGGAGAGCTTCGGGGTGCATTGAAATGAATGAAACTTATGAAGTGCAAAAATATCTCCCGAATTCACTCGCAATTGGTGATGATGAAGGAGGTGATGCATTAATCTATCTACAGGGTAAAGATGGTTTTGGCATATACTATAACAGATTCACAGATTTGGATATTGAGGAGCCAGTGAAAATTGCACCATCGCTAACCGAATTATTAGTAAATAATGTAGGTCGGAAACGTCCCCTTTTCCACCTCCCTTTTTATCGAAAAAAAAGACCTGCATTTATGCAGATCAAATATAAATTAGTGATGAGATTTCATATCACTTATTCTTTTGGAGACGGAAACCTTGCAGCTTCAAAATGCGTACTATTTTCTACAGTAGAAATAACTCCAGCTACGCTACTTTGTGCAAAAACCTCAACTACATCCCCTGCATTCAATTGAATTATTGATGAAACAGCTACAATATTAGCAAAGTTTATTGGACCAAAAAAATCATTATCTATTGCAATTGCCGGATTTCCATTAACTCGAATTTCTACCCGCGCTCTATAGTTTGTGTTTAGATTATTGGGAATGAACGCAATTGTTCCAATTACAGAATAAACTCCTCTTGTCTTTGGAATAAAAATAGAGGTAGCTGGATTATATTCATTTGCTAAATCAAATTGTTCATTTTGAAACAGTACTTTTACAAAAGTATTGGCAGGAACAGTTTGATCCACCGTATTTCTAGCTCTAAAAGCAGACGCTCTTACAAGTTCGTCCTTATTATCCTCAAAACAATTCACTTTAACATTCACCCAATGTTTTTCCTCATGCTTTTTATCACATTTGTCATAACTCTTACTGCTTTTATAACAATCATAATATTTCTTTTTGTAATCCTTACAGTGATCATAGTAGGAATAAGACATACTAGATTCCCCCTTTAAATTTATCACTACATACTATGTAAGATAGATTAAAAAAGTTTGGACGAGCAGTTACTATTTTTAATAGAATTAAAAAAGCACCACCATTTGGCAGGGAAAGAGAACCGTAAAACATGTGGAGTAGCACAACCAAATCTTAGCTTATCCATATCAACACCACAAAGTGCTAGAATTCCATTTCCTTTGCTCCAAAAGTAAGTTTTATATAATCCCTAAAGCAGTAGCTATCAAACGGATAGCTACTTTTTTATGCTCATAAAAATTATCACGTCTCATCAGCAACTCGTTATAAACATAGGAATCTCTCACTTTCTCATTCCCTAAATACTTTAACTCAATAATCTGTCGCTGACCTTTATCAAGTACATTCTGTAACGTCCGTTCAATTTGTTTAAAGCGTATCTCATGATTTTTATCGTCATCTTTCATTTTCGGAAAAAGAACGATGCCCCCAGCTTGAGCCTGCTCTTCTTGATTCTTCATCCGGACGCACAATGCTTTGTAGTTTTTCAGCTCCTTCACCACAAGTCTTCGCATCTCTTATTCATCAATGTCTTCACAAAATGAAAATTGATTCATACGATACGGTTCCCCTCCGTTCGATCTACTTACTTGAATGGTTCTCCTTTTTTTGGCCAGACTATATTTATGCATCTAGATTGTCACCTTTAGTACGAGCAGTTAGTTTTTGCTAGCTGCTCTTTGTTTGTAAAAAACGAACTCAATTGACTGCACGCACATATAATATTCTGTGTTCCTTTCTTTATAAATTGAAATAGTCATTACAAAATAAATCTCGTCACGAGAGCACTTTATTAAGTGCTCTTTTTTGATTTTTGAATACTTATCAATTGAAATGTTTGTATAATTTATAAAATAAAACTGCTTGTCCACTTCGATACATTCTTTAATTCCTCTTAACAATCCATACACTTCTATATAATTGCATTCCCACTTCATGATTTGCTTTTTGCTACCTTTACCTTCTATGACGTGCAATCATAAAAGGTAAAGGTGTGAATGAAGAAAATATTGTTTTAGATGGAACTTCTATTAAATCAAGTTTATCGATTTAACACTTCTATCTATCTTTCGTCAATCACTTTACCAACAGAAGCAACAGGTTCAACGGTATTGATTTAGGAAGCGGACTCCCTTATATATTAAAAGCTTTTTGGAGTGAACCCATGTTCCTTATATATTATGGAATGGGTTTATATTTGTGATATAAGGGCTTATTTTTTTATTTATTTTAATTTTCAAGGGCTTTTTTCTTATACTTGTGTGTTAACCAATTCATAAGTTGTAGTGTGTAAGTGGGTGAATGAATGAATGATAAGGATGGTGTAAAAATGAGTGAATTTAAAAAGAAATTTCATATTCCATGTGATTGTTTTCTTCCCCCTGTACCCCCACCTCAAGTTGGACCGACTGGGCCAACCGGAGCGACTGGACCAACTGGACCAACTGGACCAACTGGGCCAACTGGGCCAACTGCTGTAGGGTGTTGTCCATGTAATAACACTCTTAACAACCCTGGATTTGACATACCACCTGTAGGAGTAGATCCAGTTCCAGGTTGGAATCAAGCCGGTTCTGTTACAGAAGTAGGTTTTCCAAACGTTCATAGTGGTCGTTTTCTGCCAGATGGTTCATTTAGTCTCTTAGCTGCATCAATTGATCCAGGTGGAAGTATTAATCAAACAGTTGATGTTGACGAAGGTTGTTGTTATACATTTTCATTTGCTGCAGATGTAAGGGATGGTGCATTCCTTATAGCTTCTGTATCTTTTCCAGAACTTGGGCAAACGTGTCCCCCTGCTCCTGCAACTCTTGGTCCATCAAACATTCCACATATTGTACCAGTTATGAATCAACCACAATCTCTTTTCCAACATTATGTTCTTGTTGTGTGTATACCTGCTACTGTTACTATAGCTTGTATTTCTTTCCAAAATACTGCTACAGGTGGAGAAGGCGCAACAGCTTTTGTTGACAATGTTGTATTTCAACCTACTGGTGGACCTTGTACCTCATGTTCACAAAATTTTTAATGCATTAATATATTTGAAGCTTTTCGTTTTTCTAGCGAATCCAATAACTATTAAAGAGGGCCTACTGGCTCTCTTTTCACATTAGAAATCACTAAAATCCCGTTCCTCAACCATGAGCCTGCTCACTATATATATTCATTAACAAACATGGGTTACTCTTCATTTCATTCAAATATCTATTTTATATTAAATCCGCACACCCCTTAGAAGCATACATACGATATCATGTGGTATTCTTTTTCAATATAAGTTTTTATCCGAGAGCGCCTTGGATGGTGCTCTTTAATTTTCAAATAACATTTTTAAGTAATTACGACAGCGGATTTTATTATGTTGTACAAGCACTACTTTGCTTTATTAAATAGACTATATAGATATCTAAAAGAAGGGAGCTTTAAATTCATATGGCTGATTATTTTTATAAAGATGGTAAAAAGTATTATAAAAAACAATCATATTCTCACCATCAAAAAGATAACTGTTTTATCAAAACTCATACAATAACTGGTTCGAATACAGCTTTAAATTTCAACGTACCAGCTAACACTACAAGAACTGCTTTTGAAGATTTCACCAATAACCACAATAAAACATTACTTGATCTTCGCATTCCTGGTACTTCTCAACCAATTGAAGTAACTATCCGAACAAGAAGTTCTCGTCTGCCGATTACTGTAACATTAGTTGCAGGTGAAACCAAGGTATTCCAAGTAGAGGATTTTCATAGCCTCACTCTCACAAATAATACTAATATCAATAGCAACATTTCTATATTTATTCAAAAAACATTTTGTATCTGCTGCAATAATCAAAATGATTATTGTAAAAAGTATTATAATGAACCATCGTATTCTCATTGTCAAAAAGATAACTGCTATATCGAAACTCATACCATAGCTGGTTCAAATACCACCCCAACTGAAAATTCACCTTTAACTATTATCGTACCTCCGGGCGCTTCAAGAAGAGTTTTTGAAAATTTCACCAATAACCACAATAAAACATTAATTCAAATATCTGTTCCCAGTGATGTTAGCTCGATTGAAGTAACTATTCGAACAAGAAGGTCCCCCACACCAATTATCGCCACCCTTGTCCCAGGTGAAACAAGAGTATTTCAAGTAGAAGATTTCCAAAGTCTTACCCTCACTAATAATACTGAAATCCTTGATTTTATTGATATTTTGATCCAAAAAACTTTTTGCATCTGTTGCAATGATAAGAATGATTCGTACGATGAATATTACCATGAGTGCAAGTAATAGATTAAATCACCAGAAGAACTCTTTAAATAGAGGGTTCTTTTCTTTTCACTCCCCTGGTCTCCTCTTATTTTATTAAAATAACTATTTTGTTCATTTTTTGATACTTCACTTAACTCTTTTCGAATTGCATCTTTTTCATCAAGAATGATATTTAATCGCTTATACAGCACCCCTTAAAATCTTGATTTCAATACATTCGAATTATATAATGTGATGTATTTAAAATTTACAATGATTTTACAATAACACTAAAAAAGAACACCTTAAATCGATGCCCTTTTTGCAGATATCAACCTTTATGTAATTGAACATACAGATAACATAAATCCTCCAAATGTAAGTGCACCTAGTAATCCTAATACAAATCCAGTTATACAAACACAATCAGCAAGACAAATGGAAGACTGCGATAATGGAACAAATGACCTACTTGTACTCGATCCATATT
>NZ_BOQB01000332.1 GCF_018332475.1 Bacillus sanguinis
TGCTATTTTCTATTGATTAAAAGGACGTTATACTATCTAACTATGTTTTCCTTACATACTCTCCAGCTTCTTTTCTAGCTATCTATCATTTTATTTATAAAGTAACCAAGATCTCAAAAGTCAAAAAAAGTAAAGGAGTCTATTCAAAATGACTGCTAGCAAAAGAAAATCCCTTAAGTTACATTTACTTATTTTTGTGTTCATTGTATTGGCAAGTGGCTGGATTGGCGTAATTCTAGATTCTTTTCTAACAAATCAGCCTGAAGGAAACTCTTTAGGCATGGGACTGTGGCTAATATTACCTTTCCTTTCATGTATTTTACTTAGAGTTATTAGCCGAGATTGGAATGACTTTGGTATCAAACTAAATTTGAAGGGAAACTTTAAATGGTACTTCGTTGCCCTCCTAATTTATCCATTCGTTACAGTAATAACGATAAGTTTAGCATTTATTTTTGGAGTAGCTAACATAACTAGTTTTGAGATGTCCTCATTATTTTCACTCATACTCATGTCTATTATAGGTAACTTTATTAAAAATATTTTTGAAGAGTTTTCTTGGCGCGGCTATTTAACTCCTAAGCTCATTGAACTAAAGTTAAACGATTGGTTGATTTATATTATTTCTGGTTTAGTTTGGGCTCTTTGGCATGCCGCTTATTATTTAGTCTTTTTACCAAATGAATATTTTGAATCTATTTCAAGGTTACATATGCTTTTATCAGGCTGTATACTTATGGTTTCTTGGTCTATTATGTATGTTGAAATATATAGACTTACAAAGTCAGTATGGCCATGCGTTATCATGCATGCAATTGAAGATGCCGTTCCTACTGTTTTAGTTACAATAACAGGGATCATTACACTTACTAACAGTAGTGATCTTTGGTTAAACCCTATTAGCGGAGTCGTTGCTACTATTATATTTCTTGGAATTGGGATCGTACTAAGATCCATAAGGATTAAAAAAGAACGACAATTAAATACGAAAAACAGTCAATTATTCACACTATAGAAGCAAAAAGAGTAAGGAATTTAATCCTTACTCTTTTTTACTTTTATACGATATGATAAACATTCATTTAAAGACGCTTGCTCTTTATATTTTCCCTCTTCAAAGTCATACGCTCCTCCTGGGAAAATCCCAACTATACTGAAACAAGCCTCTGCACATAAATTACTAATCTCATCTATCGTATAGCAACGTAAAGATTGTGTCACGATATCATTTGAAGAATCCGTTTCCCACCAATGGTCCAGCATTCTAGCATTTTCACTATCATATTCATACTTTCGCATTGCAGAATAGATCGGCATTTCTTGTCCATTTGCTTTTTCCCAATATAATGGTTGATAAATATCAATAAGTGCACACCCTTCATCTTTCAACCAATTATGGATTCGTTTTAATAAAACCAATTGTTCTTCATCTGTTCCTACACCAAATCCGTCTAAATAACTAACAACATCAAACTTTTCTTCAAAGTTAATTTTATAAAAGTCAGCACAATGAATCGCAATGTCATTAGTAGAATATTCTTTTGCAAACATAACTAGCTCTGGTACAAGCTCAACCGTAGTCATTTTTACATTCAAATTAGACATCGCTCTTGCAAACCCGCCATTTCCAGCTCCTAGTTCTAACATCGTTTGAAATGGATATCCAACTTGTTCTTGTACTTCTTTCGCAATTTCCTGTAACCAATTTTCATTATTTACATCATAGCTTAGTAGTTTAAATTGTTTTTTATAAAATTCTTTTACATTTAATTCGTTCATTAATATTCTCCTCCTGTATATTATTTTTCTGTTACAGGTGAGAAACTAAATTTCTGATACCCATGAAAAATCCTCCTTTTGATTTCCCTATATTTTCATTTTATCTAAATAATAAGAATTTTTAAAGTACTAAAATAAAAAAGCAGATAATGGACAATTCCACTATCTGCTCTATGGTTGCTGTTATTTTCCTTGTTGATACTCCACCCAATCACCAGAAATGATAACTTTCTTTAACATATTTTTATCGTGAGCGATATACACATATGCATCTATTTCCCTATCACCATCAAATACTATTTGTGTGATTCGCTCATATAAATCCGTCTCTGCATTACCTGTATATTCTTCTAGTTCGTCTAACTTACGCAATATCGCATCATTTACTTCATAAACTTCTCCATACACCTTTTCTTCATTAGAATTAGTCATGGCTGGATACCCTTCGTTTGTATCAAATAATTCCCCATACGTCCATGCTTCGTCTGCGATGCATATCGCACCTTGCATAAAATGAGCATTCTTTTGCTCTTTCCTTAACGTGCCATACACAAAAACGTGATGCATATATCTCTATCCCCTTTATATGTCTCTACTTTCTAATTTGTAAATAAGCACGAATCATAAAGTAACTGACTTCATTCGGAAGTTGGTCTTTAATCGATTTCAGACCACCCTCAGCATTTTGCACAGCAGTTTCAATTAGCTGTTCGTATTCTGCAGGAACAAAACTGTTCCAGTCTACTTCCATTCCATCTTCAAAACAACGAATTAAATGATTTTCAATTGTTTGTCTTGATAATCCACGTTCTTTCGCAATTTCATCTAGATCAATATCTTGTTTATACATTTCATACGTTTCCAAATGAGAATTGGCTGAAGTTTTCCCTGACTTTTTCCGCTCTGTCACGACTTCTGTCTTAACTGTTTCAGCGTAATTTGGGTTTTTCTCAATAAAGTGCTGCACTGCTTGTAAGAAGTGCGAACCATATTTCACAAGTTTATGTTCGCCAATCCCTTTTACAGTTAAAAGTTCAGAGTCACTTTGCGGCATTTTTGCACACATATCCTTCAACGTTTGATCAGAGAAAATAACGAATGGAGGTACACCTTCTCCTTGCGCAATTTCTTTACGTACTTCGCGTAGCACTTCAAATAGAGGATGATCTTGAACAATTTGTCTTGTCTCTACTCGTTCTTTACGTAAAACATTATCTTTACCAAGTAAAACTTCTTTCCCTTTTTCCGTTACTTTTAAAGTCGGGTACGTACCGTGTTCAACTGCAATTAACTCATCTGAAATTAAAAACTCAATAAATTCACTAACTTCTTTTACACTACGATTTGATAGTAAACCGTATGTTGGTAAAGTATGAAAATTAAATTCAATAACTTTCTTGTTTTTCGAACCAGTTAAAACTTGTGCAATCATTTGTTTTCCAAATCGTTGGTTCGTTCTAATCATGCAAGATAGAACCATTTGTGATTCTCTTGTAACATCGATACTTTCGCGGTCGTCTATACAATTACCACAGCGTCCGCAATCTTCTTTCGGTTCTTCTCCAAAGTATTGCAAAATAAATGATTGTAAACATTGTTCTGTATGACAGTAGTCAGTCATATTTTGCAGTTTTTCAAGTTCATTTGAAAAACGAGATTCTCCTGTCGATTGGTCAATTAAAAAGCGCTGTACTTGCACATCTTGAGAAGAATATAGCAATATACATGCACTATCTAAACCGTCACGACCAGCACGTCCTGCTTCTTGATAATAACTTTCCATGTTTTTTGGCAATTGATAATGGATAACGTAACGAATATTCGATTTATCAATACCCATCCCGAATGCAGATGTCGCTACCATTACACTCACTTCATCACGTAAAAAGAGTTCTTGCTGCTCATTTCGATCGTTATCACTCATACCAGCATGGTATTTTGAAACAGAAACTCCCGCTTTCATTAAATCCTCATACAATTGATCAACTACTTTTCTAGTAGCAGCATATATAATCCCAGATTCTTTTTGATTTTGACGAATATAATCCGCTAAATATGCATTACGATCTTGTCCTTTAATTACAGAAAATGATAAGTTCTCACGCTCAAACGTTGTCATAATCGTGTTTTCTTGATTAATTCCAAGCGTGTTGCAAATATCTTCACGAACTTGTGGTGTTGCCGTCGCAGTTAATGCTAGTACAAGCGGCTTTTCTGGAAGATAATCTAATATGCGATGGATATGTAAATAACTTGGACGGAAATCATGTCCCCACTGCGAAATACAGTGCGCTTCATCAATTGCAATCATCGGGATTTTCATATCGATAAGTTGGTCAACAAACTCCATTGAATCAAGACGCTCAGGCGCCACATAAAGCAACTTATAATGGCCTTGTTTCGCTAATTGAATTCGTTGATTTGCTTCTGTAATAGAAATAGAACTATTAATATAAGTAGCTGAAATACCGTTTTGTACTAATGTATCTACTTGGTCTTTCATAAGTGAAATCAAAGGTGAAATAACTAATGTCGTTCCTTCGAATACTAATGCGGGAATTTGATAACAAATTGACTTACCACCACCTGTAGGCATAATACAGACAGTATCTTTCCCATCTAATACATTTTTAATTGTTTCATCTTGTCCTCTTCGGAATGACGAATAACCGAAATAAGACGCTAAAAGTTCTTGTGCTTTTGTAAACAAAAAAGAGTCACCTGCTTTTCTTTATCTTTCATCTACTTCTATTATATCACCACTTACGTGTCATGAAAGGGAGGAATACATGACTAAGAGCTTGCTTTTTCATTATTTTATAATTCTTTACGTTTTAGAGGCTGATTAGCAACTCAAACGAATTTCAAAATAAATACACATTTTATTAATCTTTCTTGAATACTACTAATCTTATACATATGAATTCAGGAGGTTAATATATGAAGAGTCGAAATATTAGTTCCATCAAGCAGAAAACCGTACCAAACCAACTCCAATTCTCAAATAATGATGCGTGGAAATATGAATCATATTATAAATACCAGCCATTATTTTCTTATAGAAAACTTTTTCATTTTCTTTCTCGACTTTTTAAACGTTAATTCGTGGGCGAAGTTTATCCATTCACAAAAATTTTCTCAATATAAATCTTATAGACTTAATACAATACCGTTGATATCATATGAAATATTCTGTTGGATATACCCCTTAAGTTGACCTGCTTATATAAGCAGGTCTTTTTTGATTATTATATATTTCAGTACACTTTTAGATGTGAGTAAAACTTTTCTCCATTTTATAACCATACTCCACTCGCCACAAATAGTGATAATCACAAAAAGTAATATATAAATGCTTAACATTTAATTATTCAATTCTTCTTTTCTCAATATACAAAATGAATTTCACTTGTTACTATAAAAGTACTCCAGATGAGTTTTTGCTCATCAACATTATCTAGTTAAAGGGATCTGCTGCGGGAAGCGGATCCCTTTGACTTTATTAAAGATCCACTTTTATTTGGACACATTTACCAGGTTTTTTTAATAGAACTTTATGATAATATTACGTAGTCGAGTCCGACATCTCGGCAATACCCTTTTGAGGCTCTGCAACTTCCCTTGCAGAGCCTCATTTATTTTTATATTCATTTTATTTG
>NZ_BOQB01000333.1 GCF_018332475.1 Bacillus sanguinis
AGATATACGCTGTAAACTATTATATAGTGTAGATATGAATACAAAAAGGGGGACTACATATGTGGAAACGATTTGTATCGATTGGTGATAGTTTTACAGAGGGGATAGGGGATGAAGTTGAGGGAATTGCATTAAAAAGCTGGGTAGATCATTTTGTTCAACTGTGTGTAAACGATATAGAATATATTAATTTTGCAAAGCGTGGGTTAGTAACTAAAGAAATTCGCTCGCAGCAATTGGAAAAAGCATTAACGTATAATCCAGATTTGGTTAGTTTAATTGCAGGTGCAAACGATGTATTAAAAGGACGTTGGAATCATCAAGAATATAAGAACGATATGGAATTTATGATAGATACATTAAGTAAAACAGGTGCTGATATTATTATAGCAAACCTTCCAGATTTTACAGTCAGGCTTCCTTTTGCTTCTGAAAAAAAAGAAGTTTTAAAAGAACAGTTATTAGAGGCAAACGAAGTAATCCTTTCACTGAGTAGGGAGTATAAGCTTCATCATGTTGACTTTTGGAATCATCCATTAGTTAATGATAATACGCTTTGGTCTACGGATTTAATTCATCCAAACTCAAAAGGATATGTAAAAGTTGCTGAATTAATTCATAGTAGTTTACCTGTACATGACTCTTCTAAATAAGCTTTAGAGTGGTCGCATACAGCATATGGATCTCGATGCGCAAGAGCAGATATACAGCGTCTATAAATTAAACTTTAAGTAATTCTTTTTTATTGTATACACTTTGTTATTTTTTGTTGAAGGACCCTTAGAATAAGGGTCCTTTTTCGTGTTAAATATTTACAAAAAGGATAAGAGCAAGGAACCTAAACAAAAAGATATTTTAAATAATAGTGTTAAATAGATCCGCTTCTATTGTTTGTAAGAACCTTAAAATCTTCTCCTTCGAATGTAACTTGATCATAAATTAATTTTTTGGTAAATGTGGAACAATTTCATTACTTACACTGTCTATTAAGAGTTAAAACATTTTTTATTTAATTTATTAAGAAAGGAATAAACATTTTTAACTAAGGGAGAAGATTGAATTGAAAAAATTATGGATGCTGCTTTTCTTTTGTTTTGCAGTTATATTGGTGGGATGTAATAAAAACGAATCGCCAAAACAAGCATTTGAAGAATATATAAATTTATGGAATGATAGAGAATTTGCAAATATGTATGATCGTTTATCAGATCATGCCCAAAAAACGATTTCTAAAAAGGAATTCACAGAGAAATATCAAAAAATTTATGAAGGTATTGGCGTTAAGAATTTAAAAGTTAAAACGAAAGGAGAGAATGCTAAAGATAAAGAACTTTTTCTTTTTGAAGTTAAGATGGATACGGATGGAGGAAAAGCTTCATTTATCCATGAAGCAAAACTTGTGAAAGAAAAAGAATCTTGGAAAATAGATTGGACACCAGATTTCATTTTTCCAGGTATGAAAAAAGATTACAAAGTACGTATGCAAATAGAACAAGGAAAACGTGGAGAAATATACGATCGAAATGGGAAAGGTCTTGCAACGAATGGTAAAGCGACTGAGGTTGGAATTATTCCAGAGAAACTAGGCGAAATGGCGGCTCAAACAAAAGAAATAGTAGCACAGTTACTGGATATGTCTATAGAAGAGGTCGATCAGAAGCTTACAGCAAAATGGATAAAACCAGATTCCTTTGTACCAATTGGTATTTTAAAAGAGGGAACTAGACAGAACGATTATATTGAATTAGAAGGAGTATCATCTCGCCCAGTAAATGTTCGTACATATTCATTAGGAGAAGCAGCGGCACATTTAACTGGCTATATAGGAAAGGTGAATGCAGAGGAGTTAAAATCGCTTCAAAATAGAGGTTATCAAGCTGATGATTTAATAGGTAAGACAGGTTTAGAGAAAGTACTGGAGAATACATTACGTGGTGAAAAGGGTGGACGCGTATTTATAGAAGATGAGAATGGGAAAGAGATTAAAAACGTAGCAAAAAAAGAAGCGAAAGCAGGGGAAAATGTTACGTTAACAATTGATGCTGCAATTCAAGGGAAAATCTATAATGAGATGAAAAATGAAGCAGGATCTAGTGCAGCGGTCAATCCTAAAACAGGTGAAACAATCGCGCTTGTAAGTAGCCCTGCTTATAATCCAAATACAATAGTTAGAGGAGCATCAAAGGCCCAACGAGAAGCATGGAATAACGACTTGAAACTACCAATGACGAATCGTTTCACAAAAGCATTTGTACCAGGTTCCGTATTTAAAACGATTACAGGTGCAATTGGTTTGGAAACAAACACAATAAAACCTAAGGAAGA
The DNA here is from genome assembly GCF_018332475.1 of Bacillus sanguinis. GTDB lineage: Bacteria > Bacillota > Bacilli > Bacillales > Bacillaceae_G > Bacillus_A > Bacillus_A sanguinis. The sequence goes on from NZ_BOQB01000333.1 coordinate 2,326, forward strand.
ATTTAATATTCAAGGATTAAAGTGGACAAAAGATTCCTCGTGGGGAAATTATTATGTAACACGTGTGAAGGATGCAAGTCCAATTGATTTTGACAAGGCAATGAAGTACTCTGATAATATTTATTTTGCTCAACAAGCCTTGAAGATGGGAAAAGATAAGTATGTAAATGAATTTAAGAAATACGGATTTCATGAAAAATTACCAATTGAATACGAATTTCCTATTTCAATCATTGCTAGAGATGGGATAAAAAATGATATTCAACTAGCAGACACGGGATACGGACAAGGGCAAGTATTAATGACACCACTTCATTTAGCATTAACATATGCACCGATTGTAAATGAAGGGAATATTCCGTCGCCTCATCTTTTAAAAGAAGCAAAAGTAGAAGGGAATTGGAAAGAAAATGTGGTTTCTAAAAAGAATCAAGAGATATTAAAGAGTGCATTAATAAAAGTCATTAATGACCCTGATGGCGCGGGGAGAATTGCTAAGGTTGATGGTATAACTCTTGCTGGTAAAACCGGTACAGCAGAACTGAAAGAGTCAAAAGAAGCAGACGGAAAAGAACTGGGATGGTTTGCAGCTTTTGATGCAAATGCGCCCGACATGATTGTTACGATGATGATTGAAGATGTAAAAGGAAGAGGGGGGAGCAATGTTCCAGGTGAGAAAATAAAACATATTTTCCAGAAATAATAATTAATTATAAAGAGAAATCTTTTACTACATTCATTGTTTGCTTAATACAAAGATATAAATTGAGCAAACAAAATACAACTAAGCTTCAAAAAAGCATTCTTCTTAATCGAGAATGCTTTTTGTTGTGGGTGTAGAAGGTTGATACCTCATCTTTATTTTTGAAAGAGTAACATTGCTGATAGTAAATAGAAGAGTGAAACAAATTGAAATGGACGAGTTTTAAACTTTAAAAAAACAGTTATTTAGTAAAATATAAATAGAGCACACAAATAAGTATGCTCTAAGAAAAAAAGGTAATACAAGTAGAGTATTGCGTGAAATGCACAAATAATAATCAGATTTTTATGAGTGTATTTTTAACTTTGTATGCGTTACTTGTTTTTTTAGAGCCTGTCATGTGAGAGAATATATAGCTGATTATTTTATGAAAGTAATTACACACCTTTACATTTTTAGGAGGGGTTTTTTATTAAAAAAAGATAAACAAGGGAACAAATACAACTTGTATCTTGTCTATATATTGAAACCATAATAAAAGCGAGGGTAGTTTTATGTTTATTCGAATAAGTACGAGGTGTGGAAATGGAACAGAATTTTATTGAAAAATGTAATCATGATGAGCTTGACTATGTTATAAACGATTATTGGCAAGATGTATGGAATTATTCATTTATTATTACGAAAGATCCACACTTATCAGATGATATTACGCAAGATGTATTTATAAAGGTATATAAAAACTGGGATTCATTTCGAAAGGAGTCATCTATTAAAACGTGGATATTAAAAATCACAAGAAATACGGCAATAAACTATTTGAAATCCTCTTATTTTAAAAGGATTTCTTTAATAGGATTTTTTAATGATGATAAACAATCTCCATCGGCAGAAAAAGAATTTTTTAATCAAGAGGAAATGAATGAAGTGTGGGATGTTGTATTAAAACTACCTAAAAAACACCGTGAAATAATTATATTGGACGCAAAATATGAATTATCTTATGAAGAAATGTCTGAAACACTAGGAGTATCCATTGGAACTGTAAAATCTAGATTAAGCCGAGCGAGAAGTAAGGTTTCAAAATTAATAGGGGAGGGTAGTAGTGATGAACAATAAACAAAATCCTGACTGGTATAAAAAATTAAAAAAAGGCCCAATGGAGAATCGTAAAGATGAAGAAGAGTTTATTTTTAAAATAAAGCAGTCTATATACGAAAATAATGAAGTGGATCTTGTAAAACATAAAAGACCTTTTCGAAAAAAAGCATTACCTATTGTAGTTGTTTTTGTTTGTACAATGTTATTCTTTATTGTTCAACAACCTTGGCTTGATGATAATAAATCACCGGTACAAAGTAGCACTCAAATTAAGCCTAAAACGAAGGATGAGTCTGCTCAAGATCCAACATTAAAACAATTTATGAATGATTTATATCAAAGTACAAATGCAAAAAATGAAAATGACTTAAATAGAGCGTTAAATGATGAAGTTCTATTTAAAGGGAAGAGTTATAAGAAGGATGAATTGAAGTTTGATGAAGATATTTTTCATGAGTTGCAAGTCGCTCTTACAATGGGGGGAGAATTTACAAATGATACAAAGCAAGTATATAAAGTACCAAGTGGATTGACAGAAAGTAATCAACCAAAGCAAGCGCATTTTATATATGCAACTGTTACTGGAAATAAAACGAAAATTTTAGCTGAACCAAAGCGAGAATCACGAGTTTTATATGAAGTATCTAATGAAATGGTAAAAGCTTGGATTCCAGAAAAAGTGCAGAATGATGGATATATAAAAATATCGACAATTAACGGTAATACTGGATATGTACAAAAAGAGTACGTTTTAACTGATATTAAGTATTCATTCATGTTCGAAAAGGATCGTGAGGGTATATGGAAAATAATAAATATAGATTCTATATGGTAAAAAAGGAAGGTTCACTTTAATGAACCTTCCTCTTTATTTTTATTTTCTTTTTGAAGAGTATTCCAGTACTCTAAAATTTCTGATGTAACGAGAGCGGCGATGTTTTTTTCTGAATTACTACCAGGAATAACGACAGAAACGGCAATTTGTGGATCTTTGGTAGGAGCATATGCAATGAAAAGAGAATGATTAATCATTCTTGCTTGCTCATTCGGAAAACCTGTAATTCCTGTTTTACCTGCGACGTCAAAGGGCAGCTTTTTAATCTCCTCTATATTTTGACTCATTCCACCTTGCACGACATTCCAAAAGTTCATCGGATAACGATTTGAACTTTCTAAAATTGGTTTAAACTTTTTTGTTTCCTTACCGTCCTGGCTAATAATAGCATTTACGATTTGAGGTTTATATTTATCACCTTTACTAGCTAAAGTGGCTGCATATTGGGCGAGTTGAAGAGGAGTGTGTACTTCATTTCCTCCCCAAGAGGCATTTAATAAAGCGGAGATTCCATTTTCAAACTTGTTTGTTGGATGAAATTCATATTGTCCGTCTTCTTCAAAAGGTAAATCAATCCCGGTTTTAGAACGAAGGCCAAATTGCTTTAAATACTCTGTCCATATATGTGCAACTTTTTCAATATTCCCGTTATTTTGGTTGAATAAGGGCAGGGCTACTTTTGCTGTCATAAATGTGTTAGATGAATTAATGATAGCCTGCCGCGGTGTAATCTTACCTATTGGCGTTCCAGGTGCATTCGTAATGTTATTTTGATTATCATACTGAAAAGTACCCTTATCTAAATAAGTATCTTCAGGTTGAAAAAGCTTTTCGTTTAATCCAATTAAAATAGTAAGTGGTTTTATAGTAGAGGCCATATTTACATAAGATTCACCATACTTTAATTTTTGAATTGCTTTATTTTGCGAAAGTGATTTAATGTTTTCTTTTTCATGTGATGTATGTAATATATTTGGATCAAAAACTGCTGAGTTGGCCATAGTTAAAATTGCGCCAGTTTTTACATCGGTTACTACAACATAACCAGCTTTAGCATCACGTATTTTCTGAATTTGAGATCTTAATGCTTCCTCTGTTTTTTGTTGCAATTTAGAGTCTAAAGCTAGCTGGACATCTTTTCCTTTTTGAACTTTTTGAATGTTCCATAAGAATTTTTTATTATTCATTTTAAAAATCAGTGTTTTTCCGGGTTTTCCTTTTAAATCATTTTCATATTGAAGCTCAATCCCACTTTTTCCAACAGGTCCATACTTAGAATTAAGGTCATTTTCTACATACCCAATTAGCTGTGAACCAACTTCGTGTTTAGGATAATATCGAATCCATTCATCTTTAATTATTACATTATTGGGTTTGTTCTTGTTTATGAATGTAAGTTCACTCTCATTTATGTCAGAGTATAACGGTAAATCATTCATAGTCTGCTTTTTACAAGATTGTTGTAATTGTAATTTTATGTCCTCTGCCGAAATGTCATGTTGAAACTCGTTTGAAAATTGATTGAAAAAAGCTAATGTGTTTGCTGTATCTTGTTTCGATATCTTTTCATCATTAAAGGTGCAATATATAGACTTAACTTTCTTATCCGTAGCTAGTATTACTCCATTTTGATCTAGTATTTTTCCTCTTTCAGCTGAAGAAGTTGCGATAGTAATTGAAATAAAGTTGATTTTTAATAAAATTAGCAAAATCAAACCTACAATAGAAAGAACCGCAAAAAATCTCCATCTTTTTGTATGTAACATAGAACCCTCCCTTATGTAGCCTATTTCATCTTATAGTTAATTATTTTTTTTGTAAATGTGGAACAACTTTATTATTTAGGTTGTCTATTAAGTATTACAGCATGCAGAAAGGAATAATCAGTATGAAAATTTACTAGCAAGTCTATATATAAGTTTAATAAGAGTCATTATACAGTTTAGCATTTCTAATGCGAGTGACAAAAAATAGAGAGAAAACAAGACGGGAGAGTTTTGAATTACGTGGCAAAACGAAAAGAAATGGATGCTTACAAGGGTTTAGCGAAAAAGTCAAGTCGATATTTATCCCGCATTAACG
>NZ_BOQB01000334.1 GCF_018332475.1 Bacillus sanguinis
ACGCCTAAAACTAGATGTTGAAAAAGGGGAATGGCTCGTTATAAAAACGAAAAAGAAGAAAGGGAAAAAAGTGAAATTCAAGCCGTTGCAATGTGAAAAAGATTATATGAAAAAGAGAAATGAGTACCATAATCTAAAATGAAAGAAAGGAAATTTTGAAGGAGAAAAATTTCGTCAATCATTGTAAATAAAGCGATAGAAATCCCTAGTAATTTCGCGATAAAAAACGTCATTTTTAATGATTAAAATGACGTTTTTATTTATTTTTAAAGCTTTTGCATTGCACTTTCAATCCTCTTCACCAAATCAGCAGAAACTTTATGAAAATACCTTAAAACAACCGTTCTAATATCATCAGAGATAACTTTCAAATCAACAGCTAAATTTTCAGCAAGATGTTCTTTTTCTATCGGTTTTAACTTCGCATAAAATTCACTAGGCTGCGTAAAGTCATCCTGTTTTGAAATAGAAGTTCTTTCAAGTTTACCTTCAACGTATCTTCCATCACCGCTCGTTATTTGATTAGCAGGTGTCCAATTTCCTTGTTGGTTAATCGTTAATTTGCGGAATTCAGGTCCAATTCTTCTTCTTTGAGAATCGCTATAAATGTTAGCACGCCCTTGCAGCATTTTATCATCTGATAGTTCTGCACCGTCTAGTAAATTAGAAGGAGAGAAGGCGACTTTTTCTACTTGTTCCATATAATTTTCAGGATTTTTATTTAATACCATTTTGCCTACTGGTATAAGAGGATACGACTTTTCATCCCATACTTTTGTATCATCTAATGGGTCATAAGAAAGATGTTCTTCATCTTTCGGATCCATAAGCTGGACATATAATCCGTATTCCACTGGTTTACCATTTGCAATTGCATCATATAAATCTTTCCCGCTATAATCAGGATTTTCGGCAGCCAGTTTATTCGCTTCCTCATTAGTGATGGATTGTACACCTTCAAATGGGTACCAATGATACTTTACATATTTGCGTTTACCTTCTGCATTTCTCCATACATATGTATTAACACTATGCCCTGGGATGTGGCGCAGACTTTTGGTCGTACCAGCATCAGAGTACAAACGGACAACGAAATGTATGGATTCAGGTGCTCTAGCGACAAAACTCCAAAATCTATTAGGGTCTATTAAGTTGTTTATAGGTGAAGGTAACAACGCTTGAATCGTTTCTGGGAAACGCATCGGATCGCGAACAGAAAAGACAGGAATGTGATTACATAAAAGATCGAAAATGCCTTCTTTTGTATAAAATTTTGTAGAAAAACCACGTACATTTCTAGCAGTATCAGGTGTTCCTTTCGTACTAACGGCTAATGAAAATCGCACCATAACAGGAACTTTCTCATTAGAATGTTGTAGAAAACTTAGTTTCGTATGTTCAGACATTGGATAGATCGTTTGAAAATAACCAAACGCACCAAATCCTTTTACATGAACAGGTCTTTCTAAAATTTTTTCATGAATAAATTCTTGTAACGTCTCGTGAAGTACACTATCTTGTTCTAGAACAGGTCCACGCGAACCAATTGTTTGAGAGTGAAGTGTAGCTTGTTCATTACGTTCTCCATTTTCATTAAAGCCTTTCCTTAGTAAAGGTTGCCTCTGTTTATCATAGTTTTCATCCATTAATATAGCCTCCAAATCTTTTTTGTCCATTGTTACTAAATATGATTTCATAGCCTTGATTATGTATGACACGCAAAGTTCAAAATAGAAACAGACCGCTATATGAAAAAAACGCGCATGTAGTGGACCTGTTGAAATAGAAGAAATTATGGAAAAATGGATATCGAGAAGAAAATTACTATTAAAATTTCAATCTTAAAAACGAATTTATACATGACTTTATAGAGAAAGAACATAAATAAACAGGGGAAATAACTAGGAGGAATTTAACATGTCGGATTGGTTTCAATTAGATAAAGAATATATGATGCCTACGTATTGTCGTACGAAGATTGCAATCGAAAGAGGAGAAGGGTGCAAGCTTTATGATGTGGATGGTAAAGAGTATGTAGATTTATTTTCTGGTGTCGGAGTGAACGTATTAGGATACAATCACCCGAAAATCGTGCAAACGACAATGGAGCAAGTTACAAAATCTCTGCATCTACCGTTTCATTTTTTAAATCCAGTTGCGATTGAATATGCAAAGAAATTAGTTGATTGCTCATTAAAAAACGGAAAAGTCTTTTTTACAAACTCAGGTACGGAAGCAACAGAAACAACGTTAAAATTAATTGATAAATATAGAGCTAATATGGTTGAAGTACGTGAAGGAATTGTAGTGCTGAAGAATAGTTTCCACGGGCGTACGTTAGGAGCACTTCATTTTACGAGACAAGAAAGTGTATATCAAAATTTCCCTAAAACATCGATTCCAGTATATGAAGTAGACCGCGAGAATATAGAGCAATTAGAAGAAACAATTGTTAAAGAAAATCCAATTGCGATTATGCTAGAGCCAGTATTAGGTAGTGGGGGGATATACCCTTTATCAATTGAATATTTACATGGTGTTCAAAATTTATGTAAGAAATATAATGTACTACTGATCGTTGATGAAGTTCAAAGTGGTATGGGGAGAACTGGTAAACTATTTGCTTATCAAAATTTCAATATTACACCGGATGTTATTCAAATTGGTAAAGGAGCAGGTGGCGGGATACCATTAGGTGGAATTATTGTTGGTGAAAAGTTATGTGATGTATTTGCACCAGGAGATCACGGCACAACGTTTGCTCATTCATCAATGGGAACGGCTTTAGGGTTAACGGTATTAAACACATTGATTGACGATGGTTTAATGCAAGAAGCGTATGAAACGTCACTATATTTAAATGATAAATTGCAAGAAATTCAGAAAGAAAATTCTTATTATATTAGGGAAGTACGTCATGCTGGCATGATGTTTGGAATTAGTATGAATGATACGAATGAAAATGTGAAGAAATTACAGGTAGGGCTAATGGAGAATGGGATATTAGTTGATGTCACACAAGGGAACATCATTCGCTTACTTCCTCCATATATAATTACAAAAGAAGAAATTGATGCATTTATTAATCAGTTTATTTTTTGTATGAATAAAGTTGCTGCTGTAGTAAGTGCTTAAAAATTAAAAGCTATATTTTATATAAAGTGCACCCTAATTGTTAGTAATATTTTTACAATTGGGGTGCGCTTTTTATATTAGAATTTGGTGAAAGTGTAGAATTTATATTTTCAAAAATAGACGGTTGTTTTTACACAGTATAATTCACTTTTGAATATGTTAATAAGGTGGAAAACTCATAAGGAATGGTAATACTTAATATTTTATCCCGCTTTAATGGGCGGGCTGCCCATTAAAGTCCGATTGGTTCAACTAATAATCAGTGGGGGACGAAGAAAACCCCCACTGATTAAAGTTTCACTTTATGTCACATGATGTGTAAAGGGGGCGTGTAATGAAATCTTTAACGG
>NZ_BOQB01000335.1 GCF_018332475.1 Bacillus sanguinis
CTACAGAATGATTCTCCCCTCAGTATATTTAAATTGAGTAGTTCAGCACGTATTCATTTAATTCCGATGATGCTGTGTTTAAATAAAAAATTCCGTATAAGGAAAAAGTTACTGCCAAATTTAAATCATATTTCGGGAGGGGGCGGAGAATGGTTTCGGGAGGATCGGTCTCCGTTGTTTCAAACGTTAGTAAGTGATGTAAAACAAATTATATCGTATCCACTATCTTTACATCATAAAGGAAATGAGGAAGTCGAACGTTTTATGAAAGAACGTATTGATGAAAATGGGACGTTATATAGTTACGCAACTGCCTCGTTTTATATGATTTATGCTTTACTCGCGTTAGGACATTCTCTTCAATCAACAATGATTCAAAAGGCTATAACCGGGATAACATCTTATATATGGAAGATGGAAAGCGGTAATCATTTGCAAAACTCTCCTTCAACTGTATGGGATACGGCTTTACTCAGCTATGCGTTACAAGAGGCCCACGTACCGAAAGATAATAAGATGATTCAACATGCAGTAACATATTTATTAAAAAAACAGCATACAAAAAAAGCTGATTGGAGCGTACATGCTCCGGCGCTGACTCCAGGCGGTTGGGGTTTTTCAGATGTGAATACGACAATCCCTGATGTTGATGATACAACAGCTGTGCTAAGAGTATTGGCAAAAAGTAGAGGAAATGAAAATGTAGATTATGCCTGGAAAAAAGGGGTCACTTGGGTTAAAGGATTACAAAATAATGATGGTGGCTGGGGAGCGTTTGAAAAAGGTGTGACGAGCAATTTATTAGCAAATTTACCAATCGAAAATGCAAGCGATATGATTACAGATCCTTCTACACCAGATATTACAGGAAGAGTGTTAGAGTTTTTTGGGACATATGCGCAAAATGAATTGCCCGAGAAACAAAAACAAAATGCGATAAATTGGTTAATGAATGTACAAGAGAAAAATGGATCATGGTACGGGAAATGGGGGATTTGTTATATATATGGTACGTGGGCGGTGATGACAGGTTTAAGATCACTCGGAATTCCATCTAGCAATCCATCATTGAAACGAGCAGCTTTATGGCTTGAACATATACAGCATGAAGATGGTGGTTGGGGAGAATCATGCTACAGTAGTGTGGAAAAAAGGTTCGTTACTTTACCATTCAGTACACCATCCCAAACAGCCTGGGCGTTAGATGCTCTCATTTCTTACTATGATAAAGAAACACCAGCCATTCGAAAAGGGATTTCATATTTGCTTGCGAATCCTAGTGATAATGAACACTATCCTACCGGAACAGGTTTACCAGGTGGGTTTTATATTCATTATCATAGCTATGCCTATATATATCCGCTACTTACTTTGGCACATTATATAAAAAAATATAGAAAATAAACCGAGAGAATATCTCTCGGTTTATTTTGCCCGGTAGTAGGTCCCTGTTGAAAAGAATAAGGTTGTGCTTTCCTTATTTTTCTGTTAACTGGCGTTTTTGACGTGCATCAGCGGCATTTGCACGTGCGTTTGCTTCTAAGTCATTGTGGTCAGCAAGTTCACGAGAGAACTCTACATCAATGCCATCAGTAGCTTTGTTTTGTTTGAAATTTTTTTTGTTCATTCGACACAATCTCCTTGCACTTTATCCCGCTTTAATGGGCAGTAAGACCCCAACCTCAAAATTCAGCGAAAGCAAAGAA
>NZ_BOQB01000336.1 GCF_018332475.1 Bacillus sanguinis
ATCTTTATTGGAATCTGCCACCTTATTTGAAAAAAAGAGAGAGTGAAGCAAATCCCTATAAATATTACGAAAACATCTAATCTACCTACGTTTGTAATACCTATGAGGGGCCTTAGCCATTCTAGTAAAAGTAGAAATGCGCATGCATGCATGAAAAATCTGTTCATATCCAATTGTTTTTTTACCTGTAATGTTATCATTTGCTCACCTCAAAAAACACGTTTGTATATTGGTTTCCATAAACTACATTTACAAATATTTTTCGTTTTTGTAGAGTTTCTAGAATACTAAGTTCTCGATGCGATAGTTGATTCGCTTTTTCTTTTACGACAAACACCATTAATTTTCTATTTTTTATAGCAGCATAGTCAGCCGCCTTTTGAATATCGGGAGAAAGATCGCTTGTCACGAGTATAATCGTGACGGGCTCATAAATTTTTCTTAATTCCATTTCTACACTCCGGGAGAGCGGGAATACACTATCTGCGTGTACTTTCGCTAAATGACAAAAGATTTGATGCAACTGACTATCTCCATTGTCTAAAGGGAAAAAAGTTCGTTCTTTTCCGACAGATACGAATGACGCCGGTGAATTTTGCTTCAAGACAGATCTGACAATAGAGGCAGTAAATGTGACGACTGATTCGAATAGAGGGGATGGGGTTCTGTCCATGAATATCATAATATTATGGCTACGCTGTTGTTCAAACTCTTTCGTCATAATGTTGTTTGTTCGTGCAGTTGCTTTCCAATCAATCCATGAAAAGCGGTCACCAGGTTTATAGTCTCTCACACCGACAGAAATGGTAGAGTCTTTTACTAAATTTATATTTGCTGAAAGTGCCCCTTGTTCGAAATGATTTTCCATTTGTCGATACGTTATATCTACATACTGAGGATAGACTAAAAATGTATCTGGAACTGAAAATGTTACTTCCTTCTCCATCATGCCGAATAAATCACCAGTTTTGACTCGTACGCTTGAAAAAGAGTGCTCTCCTCTAGGGATTGTGTCAATTGCATATTGAAACGAAATATTTCGTTTCAATCCTGGAAAGAGTATTACTTTATTCATCTTCGTTTGTTTACAATTTGTAAATTGTGATGGCAGCACATCCTCTATAATTAAATAAAGTAAGGGAAAAGGAAAACTTCTTTTTATTGTAATCGTACTTAAAAATGGTTCTCCTGCTACATATTCGTCTTGATTTGTTATTCGTTTTACCTCGGCGTTCCGTAAAGCATAGAAGGGGAGTAATAGTGAATAAAGGCCAATAGGAATCATACTGTAAAACAAAAACCAACTTACAAATCCCCCTTGAAGCATAGCGTATACAAATGTTAAGACTAGGTATAACGGAATGAGTGATAACTTAGTAAAATGATAGAGTGCTCGTAGTATCCGTTTCATCAAAGGTCCATCTTCCTTTGAGTCGGTACGGTAGTTCGCGCAACGATTTTTGCGATAACTTGTTCACCTGTTATTCCTTCAAATTTTGCCTCCATTTTTAGAATGAGTCTGTGAGCCAATACGTAAGGGGCTAAAAATTTAACATCGTCTGGAATAACATAATTTCTACCATGGATAAAAGCATAAGCTTGTGAAGCTTTCATTAAAGCAATCGAGCCACGCGGACTTGCACCAAGTTGTATAGAACTATAAGAACGAGTCTGACTAACAAGCTTTACAATGTAATGCTTGATTGCTTTGTCCATGCTTATTTCCCGTACGCTCTGTTGTAAATAAAGTAATTCTTCTATTGTTGTAATAGCTTGTAAATGGGAGAGTAGATTCGTTTTTTCCATCCTGTTTAAAATTTCAAATTCTTCTTCTTGTGTAGGATACCCCATTTTTAGTTTCAATAAGAAACGATCGAGCTGTGCTTCTGGTAAAGGATATGTTCCTTCATATTCGACCGGATTTTGTGTAGCCATTACAAAGAATGGTTTTGGTAACGGTCTTGTTATGCCATCTATTGTAATATTACCTTCTTCCATACTTTCAAGTAAGGCAGACTGTGTTTTTGGAGATGTACGATTAATTTCATCAGCCAGTATAAAATTCCCCATGATTGGTCCAGGCTTGAACTCAAATTGGAGCTCTTTCGGATTATAAATAGAAACACCTGTTACATCTGACGGCAGTAAGTCAGGTGTGAATTGAATTCGCTTGTAATCCGCATCAATGGATTTAGAAAGTGCACGTACTAACATTGTTTTCCCAACGCCAGGCACATCTTCTAATAGCACATGACCTTCAGCTAAGAGAGCCGTCAAAGCTAAGATTGTTTCTTTTCTTTTTCCGACCATTATTTTTTCAATATTATTGATTATTTTTTCTACAGTGGGATGTAATGAATCAAGCTGGGGCATCGTAATCCTCCTAATGTTAGTATCGTTTTCCAATCTATTTAGTGGAAAATAGTATGTATCCATCTAATTGCGGGTAGTAAAGATTTTATCTTCAATTCTAAGAATATTCAGATTATTCACTCTGATTACATCTAGTATAATTGTTTCCGCAACTTAGGGCAATATGGTAAATAATGATTTGTAGTTTTATATAAAATATGTCTGGATATAAAATAGTATCGTTGGAGAAAATAAATTCCTTATTAAATCAGAGTCATCCTTCGATAACGTTAAGATCCATTGGAATTACTGGAGAACAAATCGAAGACAAATTAAAAACGTTCAAATTATAGTCGGTATAGATACGGGCTTTTTTCTTTAAGGGCGGAGGAGATATTCGGAATTTGTATTTGTCAGGTGCCTGAAACAGCGGCGCAAAATTTTAAATTTCAGGGCTTGAAGTCGAGAGTATATTCGTTGTATTTTGAACTCCTTTCATTTTTAAAAAAATAATAACGAAGACTAACGCCTTTTATATTAGTAGTAGCCTTCGTTATTATTTATTATGATATATATTTGTGTTTTATTTTCGTTACACTTTACCTCGTTATTTAGATTAAGTATTTAATTTTTTGTAGTTAGTATCTATCATTTATTAATTTTATTAATGATATTATTTATCCCCTCAAATAGTGCATCTTTGACTACTTCAGTATAATTACTATAATTATCATTTTTGTCGATTATTATATCCATGACTTGCTTTAACTTTCCATCAACTATAACTGTTAACCCTTGTAACTTTTCACCAGTCTGCTCATTTTCGAATTCCTCATTTAATATAGTTACTACATCTTTATTACTCATACTATTATCATCCTTATCCCGTTTAAATTATAGTGAAAATAGATTGTTATTAAACTCATCTATCCAATATTTTTCTGATTTAGGTATTAATTTAGTGAAATCTTCATATTTACCATTCCAATCTTTTGGTACATATTCTTCATATGATGCTGGTTCTGGAAACATTGAATATAGTATTTTATCATCAAAGTTAATTAATAAAACCGGACTAAAATCTAATAGATCTTCTCCTGCATGTTTACTTTTAATATTTTCAAGTAGTAAATAATTTAATTCCTCTTTAGTTGTGTTATATTTATTAATCCTTTGTAAAAATACTTCTACATTTTCATTATCTAATACTTTTATTCCATTTCTTTCTTCAGTTTCGTCATTATCTTCAATGCTTACACCTAAATTTTTATATGCATTATCTAACTTATTATAATCCAAAAACCATAGTTCTTTATCTGTTACAT
>NZ_BOQB01000337.1 GCF_018332475.1 Bacillus sanguinis
TAAGCCAAGAAATAGACAAATTGATTAATTACTTTATGTTTTTAAAATAGAAAGAACTATGACATGATGTGAAAATGTTATAGTTCTTTTTTATTTGGAAATTCAAATGTATATTCTATATACTAGTAATAGATGGAATATTCTGTTTTAAAGGAGAGGGATACATGATATTACATACGTACATTTCAGGAGAAGGGGAACCAATCGTACTTTTACATTCTGGTGGTATGACAGGTTTAGTAGAATATGAAGAGCAGGCAGCATTTTTTCGAGAACAAAATTATCAAGTTATTCGTCCTGATTTAAGAGGGCATGGAAGATCAGGAGGGACATTGGAGAATTATTTTCTACGTTCTGTTAAGGATTTATATGATACGTTAGTGCATTTACAAATTGATAGATGTCATATAGCGGGTGCTTCACTAGGGGGATTAATCGCTTTATTATTTACAAAAAAGTATCCAGAGAAAGTGAGAACATTAACTTTTTCAGGAATCTATCCGGTTAAGAGGGATAATTGGGAAGAGTCTCTGGAGTATGAAGCGAAGTGTCACGAGCAATTGATGGAAAATGAAGAAGTAGTAACGTATATGAATCAAATTCATGAAAAAAGTGATTGGAAAGCATTGCTTGAATCGTGGCAAGTTAAAGATTGGTACCCATTCGACGAAACTGGTGATGTAGCTAATCTTCAAGTACCTACACTTTGTATTGCTGGGGGAGATTCAGAAGATGAAGTTGTAGCTGCTACAACGTTCAAACAATTAAATAACAATATTCATATTGCTGTTATTCCGTTTGCCGGTCATCTAGTACATAATGATCAACCAGGAGTCTATTCGAATATATTGTCTAATTTCTTACAGAATGCGCAAGCTGCTAGTCGAATATAAGGACTTTTGGGTATAATAAGAAAGGAATTATTAATTGTATCGGTTAGGAGCGCAGCACATATGAAAACAGTTGTTGTTATCGGTGGAGGTATAACGGGACTTTCTACTATGTTTTATTTAGAAAAATTAAAAAAGGATTATAATGTTGATTTAAATTTAATCCTTGTAGAAAAAGAAAAATACTTAGGTGGTAAAATCCATAGTGTAGAAAAAAAAGAATTTATTATGGAATCAGGGGCGGATTCTATCGTTGCTCGTAATGAACATGTAATGCCGCTCGTAAAAGATTTGAATTTAGAAGAAGAAATGGTATATAACGAAACGGGTATTTCTTACATATATTCTGATAATACTTTACATCCAATCCCTTCAGATACTATATTTGGCATACCGATGAGCGCCCAGTCATTGTTTAGCAGTACGCTAGTATCAACGAAAGGGAAAATTGTTGCTTTAAAAGATTTCATAACGAAAAATAAAGACTTTACAAAAGATACTTCTCTTGCTGTATTTTTAGAAAGCTTTTTAGGGAAAGAGTTAGTGGAAAGACAAATTGCCCCAGTGCTTTCAGGTGTATATTCCGGTAAATTGAATGAACTTACTATGGCATCGACATTACCGTATTTACTGGATTATAAAAATAAATATGGAAGTATCATTAAAGGTTTTGAAGTGAATAAAAAACAGTTTCAATCAGCGGGAAACAAAAAGTTCGTATCATTTAAAGGTGGACTATCTACGATTATTAATCGTTTAGAAGAAGTACTGACTGAGACAGTTGTTAAGAAAGGTGCTGTAACGACAGCTGTAAGAAAACAAGGTGATCACTATGAAATTTCCTTTGCCAATCATGAATCAATCCAAGCTGATTATGTTGTTTTAGCAGCTCCGCATGATATCGCAGAATCTTTATTACAGTGTAATGAGTTAAACGAGCAGTTTCATACATTTAAAAACTCATCTCTTATAAGTATTTATTTAGGATTTGACATATTAGATGAACAATTACCGGCTGACGGCACAGGATTTATCGTAACGGAAAACAGTGATTTACATTGTGATGCTTGCACATGGACAAGCCGAAAGTGGAAACATACATCTGGAAAACAAAAGCTATTAGTAAGAATGTTTTATAAGAGTACCAATCCAGTATATGAAACGATTAAAAATTATAGTGAAGAAGAATTAGTACGAGTCGCTTTATATGATATCGAAAAGAGTCTCGGAATTAAAGGTGAACCAGAAGTAGTTGAAGTTACAAATTGGAAAGATTTAATGCCGAAATATCATTTAGAACATAATCAAGCAGTTCAAGCATTACAAGAAAAAATGACGGATTTTTATCCTAATGTATATTTAGCTGGTGCTTCCTATTACGGTGTCGGAATTGGTGCGTGTATTGGAAATGGAAAGAACACTGCAAATGAAATAATGGAAACATTATAGGAACCGTCAAATTAATATAGAATACATATATATAAATAAAATGTCCCTCCGTTATGCTAGAGGGACATTTTATTTATTTCACTTGAATTGAGACTTTTTTATTAGTTGTATTATTCTCGGTAATCGTTAATGTAATGTTCCCGGATTCTTTAAATGAATATGATGAGAGTTGATAGAGTTCTTTTATATTATATTGTTCTTTTAATTTATTGGCAGGAATTAAAGTAATGTTCGGTTTCCATGTTTCCTGTTTACCGGAAGGATAGTTTACTATTATTTCTGGATTATTTAATTGCATTTGTTTCCACGAGGCAAAATATAGTTTAACTTCTGCATCTTTTTTTAGTAATTCTTCTGAGAAATATCCAATCTCTCCAACATTACCGAAAATAGTAAAGTTTTGATTTTGAAGTGTGATATCTAAATGTTTCGGTTGATATGTTGCTGCGTGATAGATTCCATAGGAAAGTGAAAGAGTGGCGGCGATTAACATGCTGATTGA
The DNA here is from genome assembly GCF_018332475.1 of Bacillus sanguinis. Classification (GTDB taxonomy): domain Bacteria; phylum Bacillota; class Bacilli; order Bacillales; family Bacillaceae_G; genus Bacillus_A; species Bacillus_A sanguinis. Next base: position 2,842 of record NZ_BOQB01000337.1, read on the forward strand.
AAATGTTTTAAAGCTATTGCCTTTAAAACTAGTCATCATGAATGAATTTGGGGCGAACTTTTTTGCGAATAAAAATATGAGTAATATGAGTAAGAGGGATAAGCCGATGAATATATACATAGAACATTTACACCTCCACAATAAAATATGGCACTAACTATATTTTACCATAAATGTATGGGGTAGGGTGTTGGTTTAGAAGGGAAAAGTGAGTATGGGATTGAAATTATAAGATTACGAGCGGAGTGTTGGAAATGAAAATAATACAATTAATTTTTAAAATAGAGAATAAAGAGGTGATCATAGTAATTTGATCATCTCTTTATTTTTTCTAATCATGCAAATGCAAGAAGGGTTACTCTTAGTTCGTATTGAATTAAGAGAATAAGCTTCTCTTGAAATATTTGATTAATGGGACATTAAGGACTTTCCTAATTATAAATATTTTTTCTGCTATAATGAACAAGTAGAAAGAAAGGAATGATTCTATGGCATTTCCTATATTAGAAACTGAACGTTTGCGTTTAGTTGAAATAGAACAATCTTATTGTCAAAAAATATATGAAATTTTTTCATTGGATGAGGTAACATGTTATTACGGTATGAATTCCTTTACGGAGTTTGGACAAGCTTCACGTATGATTGAATCTTTTTCAAAAAATTACTTTGAGAAAAAGGCAATACGATGGGGGATTGTATTAAAAGAAACAAATACTTTAGTAGGTACAATTGGATTGAATAATTTACAGCTATGGAGTAAACGATCTGAAATTGGATATGACTTACATCCTCGTTATTGGGGGAATGGTTATGCGTCAGAAGCGGCCGGGGAAATTATTCATTATGGATTTCAAGATTTAGGCTTATTTAGAATTGGAGCTATTACATACCCTGAAAATGTTACTTCTTGTAAAATGTTATCTAAAATAGGGTTTCATAAGGAAGGGTTATTACGTGGATATATTCATCAAGGAAATAAGCAACATGATGCACTGCTGTATTCTATAGTTCGAACGGATGTAGAGGAAATAAATCTATAACAAAAAACCCCTCTTTTATAAGAGGGGTTAAGTAAAAGTTAACCTAACTTAGGTAATAAACGTTCTCCGCTTTTCATGCTACTTTTACATAAAGGGCATTTAGGCTCTTCTTCAAATGAAAAGTTCTTTCTCATCCATCCTAAACAATCCTCTGCTTCACATTCCCAGACAGGGGTTTGTTCTGGTGGTACTTCTGCTACATCGTTCTTTCGATTGCGATACATGTAACCACTCCTTTTATGTAAAAAATTTTAGTTATATATTAAAAAGGTTGTTAACCGTGCTGGTAACAACCTTTTTATTGTTCAAATTATAGCTTTACAACGTTTTTAGCTTGAGGTCCACGGTTACCGTCTTCAACTTCGAAGCTAACTTCTTGACCTTCGTCAAGAGATTTGAAGCCGTCGCCAGTGATAGCTGAGAAGTGAACGAATACGTCGTTACCGTCTGCAACTTCGATGAAACCGAAACCTTTTTCGCTGTTAA
>NZ_BOQB01000338.1 GCF_018332475.1 Bacillus sanguinis
TATGTATAGGGTTAATAAAACCACAAAAGGGATTGTTTTGGAAGAATCCTGAACAGCAAACAAGAAAGGAAGTTATTAAATTTTATAGTATCGCTGTATTTATTTACATTCTATTTGCGGTCTATTCCATATTTTTTACAATTTCGACTTTCAAAGGGTTCATGCAAATGCTTTGTATTGGTCTATTATTCCTTACTCTACTAGGGGGCTTATTGGGTTTGTTGTTTCCAAAATGGGCGATTTTTTGGAAAGATGAAAGTGAACGAACACGTCAAAAGGTAAGTGTCTATTATGGGGGAGTTTTTGTGATTTTAACGGTCCTTGGTTTTTTCATTGGGAAAATGCCAGGAGATACTGTATCTGCATATCAAAAAGAATTACGAAAAGAAAGTGAAACAGCTTTAGCAAAGCAAGAAGAGAAAAGTATTGAAGAAAAAAAGAAACAACAAGAAGAGTTGCAACAAGAGAAAAAAGAAAAGTTAAAGAAAGAAGAAGAGAATAAAAAAAGTGCTGTAGAAGAGGAAAAGAAAAAGAAAGAAGCTGCAGAAAAAAAGAAAAATGAGGAAAAACAAAAAGTTTTAGAAGAAAAGAAAAAGAGAGAGGAGGAGTTAGCTACAGAAGAAAAATTGAGAAAAGAAGAGGAAAAAAAGGAAAAAGAAAAGAAAGAGCAGAAAGAAAAAGAAAGAAAAGTCACGCCAGTGAAAACGAAAAATAGTTATGATTTTGAAAAAGAAAAGAAAGAGATATTAGATACGATTCAAAAACAAAAAGAATCCATTAAACTAGAAAAAATGGCGAAGCACGATCATTGGTTTTCTGGACCGAGTTTTGAAACAAGTGACGACGATACGTTCCTATATTTCGGGAAAATCAAGGACGGGAAACCACATGGAATTGGAGCATTATATAAAGAAGGAAATGAAAGCTACGACTTATATTATGCAGGGCATTTCAATAAAGGTTTTTTTGATGATTTTGGATTGCGTTTCAAAAGAACAGAAGAAAGTTATGCGCTGAAACAATTTATTCCAAATGGCATCAATCTTCCTTCCTATTTAGCATATGAAGGTTACTTTAAAGATGGAGAATATGAAGGGAAAGGCAATGAGCATGACCCGATTTTATTCATTGATGTGATTTCTACTTCCTTAGGAGAAGAATTACCAGAACGATCTTACCGTTATTTAGAAAAAAATAATGAAATGTTATCAGCATGGGCAGAGAAAGAACAAACAGGAGTTGTCTTTACTGAGGAGAAAACTGTACCTATGGACACATTTGTTTCCCGCACAGGAATGTTTAAAGGTGACAAATTAAATGGTAAAGGAAAAAGTTATAGAGACGAAACAACCCTTACATATGAAGGTGGTTTTAAAAATGACGAGTATCATGGTAAGGGTACAAGCTATTTAAACGGAAAGAAAGAATATGAGGGTTCGTATTCAAAGGGAAAATATGACGGTAAAGGCACGCTTTATGACAAAAATGGGAAAGTTGTACATTCAGGAAAGTTTGCAGATGGTGTATGGAAAGGGAGTAATTAAAAGGAAAAATGATGAAACAATTCACCTGAAGTGTGTGTGGATATCATTACAACACAACATAAGAATCAAAAGCTGATACAACAGTGTTTTTGCTGAGTTGTGTCAGCTTTTCTTTATAGTTCGTCCTTTAATTATGTAAGAAAGTGCCATACTTATAACACTAGTTTTAAAACATAGAATATAGACTAGTAAACAAACCTTTTTCTACTATTACACATAGAATATGATGAATTCTATTTAGGAGGATGCATATTCATGGGGAATCATTGTAATTGTAGGCGTTCATTTTGGGACGATTTAATGTTTGGAAGATGTGGATGTAGGGATTGTCACGAATGTCGTTGCAAAGAGAAACCAAAATGCGATTGTGATGAGTGTTGCTGCAAGAGTAAACCGAAGTGTGATTGTGAAAAATGTAATTGCAAAGAGAAACCGAAATGTCATTGTAAACAGGAAGGGTATTAATAGTAAAAAGAGTACGTTAAGTACTCTTTCATTTTATAAGGTTATATTCCATCTTCAACAGATTTTTTTACAATTTTCCATTTATCTTGTTTTTTAATCTTTATAGCTACATGAGTTCCAGTAGACTCCGTATAAAGGATATATCCATTGTTTGCGTTCACATATGTCAATGGTTCACCTATGCAATCTTGTGAACAAGATTTATTGATAATCTCAATTAAGGATAGTTCGTTCGGATCTGTCCTACTGGCGTCTATAATAGTGTCAACGTCTGTTTTACGATAACCTTGTAAGTTTATTTGGAAATTTTGTTCAATTTCTCCTGTAATACTAGTATTCATTACTTCAAATGAATTTTTCTTTTCTTGTAGAAATCCGTTTTCATAAAGTAATTTTGTATAACCAACCCATGCGATTAAAACTAGCATGATAAACATACTACATATTTTAAGTGTTCGAAGCCGTTTACTAACTATCGTTTCTGAGTATTTCATTCACTTTGATCCTCCAATGTTTTTAATTTAAAGTATGCCTCAATACATATTTTTAGAAGAAGGATAGAATTTAACGAATTCTAGATAAAAAAAGAAAGCATCTGAAGTTAGATGCTTTCTTTTTAGTATTTTCACTATCTGTTCGTTACTTGTTTCATAAGTGGTCTAATTTCTTTAACAGGTGGTTTTTTATCATAGGCATCAACGTAAGAGAAATAGTAATTTAAGTTTCTGAGAAGACCTTTTCCTATTTTAGCGCTCAAGAACGGAAATACTTGCCCAGTATAATCATCGAGAGATTTACAGTAATATTTTTCATCTAGATAAATACTGTATTTACATGTTAGTTCTACTAGTGAGTTCCCATCATCATCAATTACTTCTTTAGAATCAATAATGTCAATTAATGCAAATTTTTCATTCAGATAAACTTTCTTCTTTTTCTCGTGTTTATTTGTGAGTATAAATACGAGACCAATAGCGTTAATCAAAAGATTTCCTCCTATAAAAAACGGATATTAATAAAATATATCGATATACGTTAAATGTAAAGAGGAGAGGTGAAATTTCATTAATAGAATGTTTTATAAGCCGATTTGTTTTTTCAAATCGGCTTATTATTGAAACACTTGCGGGAATTGTTTTACGATTGCGTTTGTTATCATATCAGCCATTTCTAAAGCTTCTTTTTCAATTTTATCGTATAGTTTTACGCTTGCTTCAAAATCTTTATTTAGGAAGGCAAGTGCTTCTGCTTTTGTTAATGCTAAATGTTCATAGAACATTTTTCTAAATTCTTCTTTTTCTATATATGGGTTGATGCTAGTAAGAAATTCTACAATTTCATCACCGTTAGCGTACCATTTTTTCTCTATAGCAGCAGCTGCATTTTGATCACCTGCTTTAGCGGCTTTAACAAGATCCGCAGCAATGACTAAGTGGTCTTTAATTAGTGCACTATATTTTTTTACAGCATCCTCACCATAGAATGGTTCAAGTGATAGTCCCATATGTGTTGCATTTTGAAGAAGACGACCAACTGTCACGTTAACGTCTGGTAAATTAAAGATAATACTTATTATAGCTAATCTCGTCCAAGCGACATGTTGCTCCCATAAAGAACGCATATAACCTTTTAGAAAGTTTTCGTTTTTACTAATTCGGTAATTACGTACAGATGTATCAAAGTGTACATAAGGGTTATGATAGGGAGAGTAATACGATTGCCAATAAGAATACATAAATGGTAACACTCCTTTGAACATGTATAACTCAAAGTATGATGGGAATTTATATTTAGTTACGTGTCCTAAATTAATTTCAGAAATTGATATGGAAAAAGATGAAGAATTTTATTGTGGTATATACAAATAAAATGAATATAAAAATAAATGAGGCTCTGCAAGGGAAGTTGCAGAGCCTCAAAAGGG